>NZ_PKUB01000013.1:0-128271 GCF_002868845.1 Desulfuromonas sp. | reverse complement strand
GTTCTCCTCCAGTACCTTTTGGGCCAGAGATACGGAGGTTTCCCGGAAACGCAGGTCCTCTCTCTGGCGCTGCACCTCGAAATAGACATCCCGGACCCGGGCAAGAATTTCGAAGCCCCTTTCGCGCAAGTTCTGGACCGATATCTCCCGGTCCTTGATGGCGAACAGAATGGTCTGCTCGGTCACCGTGCGCCCCAGCCCCTGAAGCAGAGGCTGGACAAGAGAAAGTTTCAATTCGCTGTCGTACTCGGGGTCGAGAAAGGGCTCATCGCCGGCAAAGACGTGGTCCCGCCGGTTGGTCATCGACGCCGTCAGCTCCCCGCCGGTGGGCAACGTCTGGGCGAGAGAGAAGTCCACCCTCCGGTTATCGACCCCGGTCTGTCCGGTAAAAAACTGGAAATTTGAGAGGTCGCGGCTCTCCCCCTCAGTCCACAGGACTTCCAGGCGGGGATCGTAGATGCCGAAGCCTTTGCGCACCAGGGCGTCGCTGGCCCGCGACACGAAGGTGGCGGCCCTCAGCTCCAGGTTCCGCTCCAGAGCCATTCGCTCGGCCTGGCGCAGCGACAGGGGTGCGGCCTGCAGAGGCGTCGCCGGAAGGGCGATGAAAAGCAGGAGCAGGAGGATACAGAGAATGCGTATCATAAAGATGTCCCCCACGAGTTCCAGAACGGTTGACCGGGTCGGTCTCTTCTACCCACTTGGCGGTTGTTCAGACTTTAAACGAATCACAGGAATCTGCCACCAGAATAATCCGGAAGGCATCCCCCCCCGCCCTGAATTGTTTTTGCCGTCGCCCTTCGCTCAGGCAGTCCTCGATGGTCAGCCCGACATCGGGGTGAGGAGCCCCTTCCCCCGGTCCGCACTCGGCCCGGTCAAGCGCTCCAGGGTCCATGCGGGATTGCCGTATCTTTCAGCCTGGAGCTGCCGGGCCCGCTCCCACTCGGCGTCGCTGGGAACCTCTTCCGACAGTTCGACACCCAACAATTCGGCAAACCCGGCCAGCAAAAGGTCCTCAAGGTCCTCGACATGCACCGGCCGGCTCAGAAAACGATTCACCCAGCCGACCTTTTCGGTCAAGGCCAGTGCTCCCGCCTCGGCAGAAACCCCACCCCTGGTGTTGAGGGCCAAAAAGAGGCGTTCGGGATCGAGGTCGATGGGAATGGAGCCGTGCTGGAGGAAGGCGCCTCCCTGGCGTTTCTGTGCGCTGCCGGCGATCTTGCATCCGCAGCAGAGAAGCTCGAAGCTGCCCGGTGCGGTGAAGCATGCGCTGCCGCCAGCCCCAGCCATGTTGCGCCCTTTGCTCAACTCGGTCTCCAGGCCCAGGCCTGCGAGGGCATGCTGCAAAACCTGAGCGATGGCCAGATAGGTGTCCAGAATGCCGCCGGGGAAGAGGTTCGACCCTTCCGGGGAGATCACCGCGTAGGTCACCTCCCGGTCATGGAGCACGGCACGCCCGCCGGTGACCCGCCGAACCACGTCGAGCCCAAGACGGCAGCAGGCGGCGAGGTTGAGTACCCCGCCGCCCTGCTGAAAATACCCTATGGAAACCGCCGGCGGATCCCAGCGGTAGAGCCGTAGAACGGAGCAGGACCGCCCCGCAGCGACGGACTCGAGCAGAGCCTCGTCGAGAGCCATGTTGATGGGGGCTCTCAGGGCACCCGAGCGGATGAGGCGCCAGCGGGGACGCGGCATGGGCCCTCCCGTTTGAGCCGGGCCGGGCGCGCTTCCCAGCCCCGGCGAATGACGTCTTGCTTCCTGAGAGCTAAAAGACCAGGCGCTCGATGAACCCCGTATCCACGGCCCCTTCCATGAACTCCTTGTTACTCATGACGCGCTGGTGGAAGGGGATGGTCGTCTTGATACCCTCGATGATGTACTCGTCGAGGGCCCTGGCCATGCGCTTGATGGCCTCTTCCCGGGTCTCGGCGTGAACAATGAGCTTGGCGATCATCGAATCGTAATGGGGCAGCACCGTATACTGGTCGTAGACCGCGCTGTCGACCCGCACGCCAAGCCCCCCGGGAGTGTGGTAGCCGTCGATCTTGCCGGGAAACGGGGTGAACTTGACAGGATCCTCGGCGTTGACCCGGACCTCGATGGCGTGGCCGGTGATCTTGATGTCGGACTGCTTGAAGCGAAGCGGCAGGCCGGCTGCGGAGCGGATCTGCTCCTTGATGATGTCGACCCCGGTGACCATCTCGGTGACCGGATGCTCCACCTGAACGCGGGTGTTCATCTCCATGAAGTAGAAGTTGTTGTCGGCGTCGAGCAAAAACTCCATGGTGCCGACACTGGAGTAGTTGACCGATTTGGCCGCGGCGACGGCGCACTCGCCCATCCGCTTGCGCAAGGCGGGGCTGAGCACGGGACAGGGAGCCTCCTCGATGAGCTTCTGGTGGCGGCGCTGGATGGAACAGTCTCGCTAGCCGAGGTGGATGACGTTGCCGTGCTTGTCGGCCAGGATCTGAATTTCGACGTGCCGGGGCCTCTCGCAGAATTTCTCGATATAGACATCGGGGTTGCCGAAGCCGGCCTGGGCCTCGGACCGGGCGGCGGCGAAGGCGTTGCCCAGGGAGCCCGGCGAATGCACGACCTTCATGCCCCGGCCGCCGCCGCCGGCGGTGGCCTTGATGATCACCGGGTAGCCGATTTCGGCGGCGACCTTCTTGGCCTCCTCAACCGAACCGACCCCTTCGGTCGTCCCGGGCAGAATCGGCACCCCGGCCTCGATAACCGTCTGGCGGGCGCTGATTTTGTCCCCCATGAGGCGCATATTCTCTGCGGTGGGACCGATAAAGGTGATGCCGCAGTTGGCGCAGATCTCGGCGAATTCAGCGTTTTCCGAAAGGAAGCCGTAACAGGGATGGATGGCCTCAGCGTCGGTGACCTCGGCGGCGCTGACAATGGCCTGCATGTTGAGGTAACTGGCGGCGCTGATAGCGGGGCCGATGCACACGCTCTCATCGGCCAGTTTTACGTGAAGGGCCTCACTGTCCACGTCCGAGTGCACCGCTACCGTCTTGATGCCCAGTTCCTTGCAAGCACGGATAATACGCAGGGCGATCTCGCCGCGGTTGGCGATCAATATCTTATGAAACATGGAAGGGTATTCTCCTGTGAGTTCGAGGCGAAGTTCCAAGCAGCTGTCGGGACCGCCCTACCCTAGAGTTTCTCAACCCGGTAGAGAGGGTCGCCGAACTCGACAGGCTCGGCGTTGGCCTTGAGACCTTCGACGATCTTGCAGCGGAACTCGGCCTCGATTTCGTTCATCAGCTTCATGGCCTCGACGATGCAGAGCACCTGGCCCTTTTCCACGACTTGCCCGACCTTGACGTAGGGATCTGAATCGGGCGAGGGGGCCCAGTACATGGTGCCGACAATGGGGGAGTTGATGGTTTCACCCTGTTCGGCGGCAGCGGCGGGGGCCGCAGCCGCCGGAGCAATTGCGGGGGCGGCCGCAGGAACGGGGGCCGCCGGTGCCGGATGCATAAAACTCGGGGGCGCTGCCACCTGTACAACCTCGGTGGTCCCACGCTTGATGGTCACCTTTCCTTCGGGGTTCTCCATCTCGAATTCGGTTATGTCTGTGTCGGTCACCATTTTGATCAGGCTTTTCAGGTCTTTGATATTCATCAGATCAATTCCTCCTTGTTTTTATGCTCATGACCCCGCTCTGCGGGGACGGGGCCGGTCCGGCCCGTTGACCTTCCTAGACAGGAAGGGTTCGAAAATCTTTTGGAATGCGGGTCAGCCTGCGGCAGCCCGCTGCGGTGACCAGCACCATGTCCTCGATACGCACCCCGCCGAGTTCGGGGATGTAGACACCCGGTTCAACGGTGAAGACCATACCCTCCCGGGCAGTCTCATCGGAACGGGGCGAGACGGTGGGATACTCATGAACCTCAAGGCCAACGCCATGCCCGGTGCCGTGACCGAAGTAGTCCCCCAGGCCCCGCTCAACGATAAAGTCCCGAGCCGCATCATCGATCTCCCGAAGGGGCACCCCTGGCTTAACGGCTGCAATGGCCCGATCGTGGGCCTCGAGGACGACGTCGTAGATCTCCCGCAGCCTCGGAGAAACATCCCCCACGGCCACGGTGACCGTCTCGTCCGAGTGGTACCCTCCAAAGCGGGTGCCAAAATCGACCGTTACCAGCTCCCCCGCCCGAATGACCCGGTTCGAGGCGACCCCGTGGGGCATCGCCCCCCGCTCGCCCGAGGCCACGATGAAATCGAAGGCCTTCTCCTCTCCGCCGCGGCGCCGTAGGGAGAATTCGAGTTCAAGGGCGATATCCCGCTCCACCGCCCCGGGCCGAATGAAAGGGAGCACCTCCTCGAAGGCCTCGGCGTTGAGGCGGGCGGCCTCCACTAGGGACTCCACTTCCAAAGAGGTTTTCACCCCGCGCAGGGAAAGGAGCTCCCGACTGACAGGAACCCATTCGAACGTGTTACCGCTTTTCTCCCGAAACCTCTCGACGCTGGCGTAAGACAGGGAATCGGACTCGAATCCGACCTTTCCCGCGCCCGTCTCCCGGAGAAATTCCAAAATGCCGTCGGCCTTCGCGGTGTACTGGCGCACATCGTCGGCGCTAACCTGCTGTTGCGCCTGGGCGGTATACCGGGAGTCGGTGAGAAAGGCATCCGTCTTCCGGGTCGCCACCAGGGCCCCGTCACTCCCCGTGAAACCGCACAGGAAACGGAGGTTGGGGGGATGAAGAAAGACGAAGGCATCGAGGCCGCAAGCCTCCAGAAGATTCGCTGCAAGGGCGATTTTGTCTTTTAGCATAGGCTGGTTTTATTGACAATAACTATCTTTTTAATATCCCTAAAAGGCCGTCGAGGGCCAGTTCATAACTGGCCGCGCCGAACCCGCAGATCTGCCCCAGGGCGACGGGAGCAAGGTAGGAATGATGGCGGAAATCCTCCCGGGCGTGGACGTTGGAAAGGTGCACCTCCACGGTGGGAAGCCCCACCCCGGAAACGGCATCGCGCAGGGCGACGCTGGTATGGGTCAGTCCTCCCGGGTTAATGAGCATTCCGGCCGCGCCCTCCTGGCGGGCCCTGTGAATGCGATCGATGAGATGGCCTTCGTGGTTGGACTGAAAAAAGGACATCTCTACCCCCCGCTCATTGCCACGCGCACGCAACCTCTCATCGATATCCTCGAGGGTCTCCCTCCCGTAGACTTCGGGTTCCCGAACCCCGAGAAGGTTGAGATTAGGCCCGTGCAGAACAAGGATTTCCATAATCAACTACTCAGCCCAGGGCCTCACGGAGACGCGGCGCATCCCGGGACAGAAGGTACCGCCCTTTACCGTAATTCCCTGCGCGGTCCAGGGTCAGGGCCACGAAGTACTCGTCGGTGAGGATGCGGATGATAACGTAGAATTTCTCGGTCTTGACCGAGACCTCCTCCATGTCACCGCTGTCGAGGATTTCCGCAGTCTTCTTGATGTCCTTCAGGACGTTGGCATATTCCACGGCGACGAGTTGCAGGTCGGCCCCGTCCCATGGCTTGAAGTGCTGGTCGATGGCGATGCCGTCGTAGCCCATCAGCACGGCACCGATACCGCCTGCAGTGCCGGCGACGATGCCCTCCAGAATATCATGAAACATGAAGCCTCCTATTGCGAATCGCCTCCAGCCAGCGCTGGAAGATTTCAACCCGTTTGTCGGCAGACGACAGTGGCGAGGCGGTTTCCGCCGCCGGCGACTCCTTCGCCAGGGAGGACCCGGCTCCAGCCCCCGGGGAGACGGTCGGCTCGGAAGGACCCGTATCAGGGACTTCGGCGAACTGGGTCTGTTCATCTTCGAGCTGCGATTCCAGGGCGGAAAGCCTGGCGCGAACGTCCTCGTTGGCGGGATCGCGGGTCAGCAGATCCCGGTAAACTTTGGCGGCGTTCTCCAAAAAACCCTGCCCGACATAGATCTCGGCCAGGGTTGCGGTGGCGATCGGTTCGTCTCGACGGCCTGCCGCCGCCATTTCCGGAGACTGCGGGAGATTCGATTCCGACGCCTCCGGGGCGGATGCCGAAGGCTGTTCGGAGGAGAAGCTGCCCAACATCCGGGCGATGCCCCGGTCATCCGGCCGGAGAAGAGCGGCTCGTTGCAGAAGTTCCCGCGCCCTCCCCTTGTCGTCCCCCTGAAGGAGGAGCCGAGCCAAGTCCTTGAGGGCCGTGAGGTTCCCCTCGTCAAGCTCCAAAGCCTTCTCGAATGCCTGCAGGGCCTCGGACCGCGCACCCAACTGGGTCTGGACCCTTCCCAGGGCGATGTACCCATCGGGATAGTCTGACAGGTTCTGCACCCCCCGGATGGCGATTTCGAGTGCATCGTCGAGCATACCCATTTGCCGATACGCCTCGCAAAGGGGCACGAAGACCTTGGAGCGAGGGTTCCGGTCGAGGATCTCGGTATATTCGGCGATCTTTCCCAGCAGTGAGGCCGGGGACTGCTTTTCGGTCATGGGTCACCTTCCCATGGGCAAGGTGTTCAAAACAGAAGCGAAAAAACCGGCCGGCTCGGCAATGTCCCTAAGGAGGCAATCGCCGATGCCACGGTTGAGAACGAGGCGCAGAACCCCCTCCTTCACCTTCTTGTCCCGCCCCATGGCATTCAGGTAGTCTTCAAGGGAAAAACTGGGCGGCTCCACCGGGAGGCCGAAAGACGCCAGCAATTCGCGAATGGAATCGACCTCGCCCGAAGTGCACAGATCGAGAGTGCTGGCCCCCACCGCGGCGACGACCATCCCGATGGCCACCGCTTCGCCGTGCTTGATCTGGCCGTAGCCGGCCAAAGTTTCCACGGCATGGCCAAAAGTATGGCCGAAATTGAGAATAGCCCTCAAATAGCTTTCATTTTCGTCAACTTCTACAACATTCGCCTTGATTTGGCAAGACCTCTTCACCGCCTCAATCAGAGCGGTGCGATCAAGCCGCTGCAGCTCTGACCTGTGGCTTCCAAGCCAGTCGAAAAAAGAGCGGTCCCGGATAATGCCGTACTTGACAACTTCGGCCATGCCGGCTGCAAATTCGCGGTGCGGCAGGGTAGTCAGGGTGGCGACATCGATGTGAACGTGGCGGGGCTGGTAAAAGGCGCCGATCAGATTCTTTCCAAGGGGATGGTTGACGGCAGTCTTCCCCCCCACCGAACTGTCGACCTGTGACAGGAGGGTAGTGGGCACTTGAGCGAAGGGGATGCCGCGCAGATAGGTGGCTGCGGCAAACCCGGCCATATCGCCGACCACCCCGCCGCCGAGGGCGACCAGTCCGCTGAAGCGGTCCAAACCGTTTTCGATGAGACCGTCGTAAATGGTCTCAAGGGTTTCGAGGTTCTTAAATTGCTCCCCGTCTGGCACCGTCACCGTTTCGGCATGAAAGCCCTCTTTGGCAAGGGCCTCCAGAACACGCTCCGCGTAAAGGCCTCCAACGGTCGGGTTGGTAACCACCGCAACCTTGCGCGGAAAATCGACCTCTTTAAGGGCTCGGCCCAGGTTGTCGAGGATATCATCGCCGATCCAAATCGGGTAACTCCTCTGCCCGAGGCCGACTTTCAACTGTTCCATATCTGCCTTTTCCCGCTTTGAGATGATTCGAAATGACGGACGGCGCCCGGCCCACGCCCCTGCGACAGGGCCGTTTTGTCGTGAAACATCGCGCCAACCGGCTTAAAACCGCTCCACATGACGCCGGAAGGAATCCAGGTTCTCGCGGACTTCTTCGATCGAATCCCCGCCGCACTTTTCGAGCAGGGCATTGGCCACCTCGATGGCGACCACTGCCTCGGCGACCACCGCAGCGGCCGGCACCGCGCAGACGTCGGATCGCTCGACCGTCGCCGCGAAGGGCTTTTTGCTTTCCATATCGACGGTCTGGAGGGGCTGATAAAGGGTGGGAATCGGCTTCATCGCGCCGCGCACCACGATGGCCTCTCCGTTGGTCATTCCCCCCTCCAGGCCACCGGCCCGGTTGGATCGTCGAGAGAAGCCTCCATCCCTGTATTCGATCTCGTCGTGGACCTGGGATCCTGGCCGCCGAGCGGCCTCGAAGCCGGCTCCGATTTCAACCCCCTTGAACGCCTGGATGCTCATCACCGCGGCCGCCAGGCGGCCGTCAAGTCGGCGATCCCAGTGCACATGGCTGCCGAGTCCGACGGGCGCCCCCAGGACCGCAACTTCGACCACTCCGCCGAGGGAGTCTCCGGCTTCCTTGGCCTGGTCGATGGCGGCGATCATCCTTTTCTCTGCGTTCGAATCGAAGGTGCGGCAGGGGGAGGCTTCGCTGCGGGCAAAGCGCTCGCGATAATCCTCGAGGACCTCCTCGCATTTGACGCCGCCAAGTTCGGTCACGTACCCCATGACCTCGATGCCAAGTTCCGAAAGAAAACGTCGGCAAAGAGAGCCCACAGCGACCCGGACGGCGGTCTCCCGGGCGCTCGAGCGTTCGAGGATGTTGCGGGCATCGTCCTGGCGGTACTTGATCACCCCGCTGAGATCGGCGTGCCCGGGCCGGGGGTGGGTCACGGCTTCCCCCTCCATCCGGTCCTCGGCACGAGGCGACATCTTCTTGTCCCAGTTGGCCCAATCGCGATTCTCGATGGAAAGGGTAATGGGGGATCCGAGGGTCAGGCCCCAGCGAACACCGGAGAGGAACCGAACTCGGTCCTGTTCGATCTTCATCCGGCCGCCGCGGCCGTAACCCTGCTGCCGCCGGGCCAGATGCCGGTCGATATCCTCTTCGCAAAGAGGCAGGTTGGCGGGCATCCCCTCAAGGATGGCGGTCAGGGTGGGGCCATGGGATTCACCGGCTGTCAGGTAGCGCAAGGTCATTTTCTTGTTCCGTTCTGTTGATATTAACAAAAGGACAGGCCGTGGCCTGTCCTTTATTGTAACCGGCATTCAGCTGAAGGTTCGCTTACTGAACGATTCTGGGGGTAATGAAAATCAGCAATTCGGAGCGATTGTCTGTTTTAGTGGAGGACTTGAACAAGTGTCCCAATATGGGCAGGTGGCGCAGAAGCGGGATGCCTGCTTCGACCCGATCCTCACTCTCGACGAAAATTCCGCCGATGACCGTGGTCTCCCCGTCCCGAACCAGAACCTTGGTCTTTGCCTCCTTGGTGTCGATGCTCGGCTGGCTCGCCCCCTCGGTAACCGAAGGCGAACTGTTGGTCGCAAGGATATCCAGGATAACGCTGTCGTCGGGGTTGATGACAGGGGTCACGTCCAACTGAAGATTGGCATCCACGAATTCGGTCTTGGGCAGACCATCAGCCCCGGAGGAGGTGTAGGGGATCTTGGTCCCCTGGCTGATGGTGGCCTGCTCGCCGTTGAGGGTGGAGACTCGCGGGGTCGAAACGATCTTTCCGTTCCCCGACTCCTCAAGCGCGGAGATGCGCAGGTCGAGCACCGTGCTGTCGATCCCCAACCGGCCGAAGGTGAAACTGGTCCCCAAGCCGGGCGAGCCGAGAGCGGGAGCGATGCTGAAGCTTCCCCCGCCGGAGGCGTCTCCGGAGCTGAGATCCCAGGGGCTGCAGGCATCATCTCCATAGGAAAGGCCCCAGTTGACGCCCATGCGCCGGCTGAAGTTGGAGTCGGCCTCGACAATGCGGGCCTCGATAATGACCTGGCGCTCCGGGGTGTCGAGAATGCTCACAAGGTTCTTCACGTCGTCCAGCGCGGAGCGAATGTCTGTAACGATCAGCTGCTTGTTGCGGCTGTCCTCGGTCAGCTTGCCGCGCTCGGTCAAAAGTTCCCGAGCGGGTCCGGCGACGTTGCCGAGTCCGGTATAACTGACACTGACAATTTCGGTCTCCAGAGGTTCGAGTTCCCGCTCCTCCTTCACCGCAGTAAGTTCGGCCTGACGCATAGACCGGATGGTCTCTTTGGGCAGGATGCGCACAACGTTCCCCTCCCAAAGCATGCCCAGCCCCTTGATGTCCATGATCAGGTCGAGAGCCTGGTCCAAAGGCACGTCAATAAGGCGCAGGGTGACGGTCCCCTGTATCCCGTCACCGGCAATGATGTTGAGATCACTCACTTCGGCGATGAGTTGAAGAATCATCCGGATGTCCGCGTTATCGAACACGAGGGTAATTCTTTCACCGCCGTAAGGCCGCTGCTGATCCGCGCTTCCGATGACCTGCGGGCCGTAGGCCGAAGCGGGGGCGTAGGTTGAAGCGACAACAGCCGAGGCAGGGGCAGGCCGTTCCACAACAGGCTTTTCCGCGGGTACGACGGTCACCCTCTGCCTGGCCTCCGGCTCCGGGGCAGGTTCGGCGAAAGCACCGTCCTTGACGGCGAAGATCAGGCTGTTCCCTTCTCTTTCCAGGGTGAAGGGAACAGGTCCCTTGAGCTCTACGGCGAAGCGGACCTCGGGAGAGCCGCCTCCCCCCGCTACATAGGGTGTCACCAGGCGCACGGCGCTCGGGAATGCAGAGGCGTCGATGGTTCGGCGCAAAGCCCGGCTGATAGCGGCATTTCCGACACCGAACCGGACCACATCCCCATCGGAGACGGGGTCGATGACCTTAAAATCCCCATCAATTACGATATTGAGGACGGATCGTCCGTTCTCGGTCTGAAAATCGACTGCCTCTACGGTTGCAGGGGGCCCGGCAGGAGTCGAAGGCACAAATTGGGCCCCTTGCTTCTGGTCCCCCAGCGCCACAACAACGGCCCGCCCTTCTTTGCCGACCGTGAATTGAGGCAACTTCGGCCCCTCGGCATCGAAGACGAAACGGGTTTTGTCCTCGTAGATACCGAGCCGTACCCCTCCGAAACCCGAAGAGGCGGCAAAGGATCGCTCGGGGAAAGCGGGCTGCACGTCGTAGATATCAACGACGAGCCGCGGGGGCGCGCCGAGCCGGAAATACCTGAATTTGTCGATGCGCCCGTCGGTGTTCAGAACGGTCCGATCCCCCAGGGCTTGAACCGACTCGACCCTCCGGGCCACCCGCCCGGGCCCGCCCTCGGGCATCTCCTTGACCTGGGCGACCTCCTTGACCTGGGCGACCTCTGCTCCCTCTGGGGTTGCCATTGGGGCGGTCCCGACCTGCGCCCCTTCCCCAGGAGCGTCTGTAAAGGTCAGGCGAAAATCATTACCGGAGAGAGAAACGACATAATCGGCCTCGGCGGACAGCAGCAGTTCAACTCGGCCCAGTTTCCCCGACTTTAGTTCATAAGAGGAAATTTGAATCTTGTCCAGAGGGCCCTTTCCTGCCGCAACCGGGGAATTCATCTTTTTGACATCCATCCCGGGCAGGTCGATAACCACTCTGACGGGATCGGAGGAGTCATAAACGGTGTACTTGTAACCGACGGGTCTCTGAGTCTTCAGAAGCACCGTCGGCAGCGTGGAGTTCTCGTCAATGCTGACGCTGAGGAGTTCGTTCGATACCGCCTCTCCTGTTCCGCTTTGGGCGAAGGCCGGAGCGGTCGTGATGAAGGCACACACCAGCATCAAGGCCACCATAACTAGAAATCTTCCCCCAAAAGGCTTGCCGATCATCATACGCATGTCAGAGAACTCCCTCCCTTTCAGGAAGTTGGATTTTCTGGACTCCCTTGCGAACAGTACCGGTAAAATCGTAGTAACGCTCTTCGACAAGGACGGCCTCAGGCCTGACGTCAACGACCTTTCCGTCGTTTCTGCCCACCTTGATGCCTTTTTTAAGGATATAGGATTTGCCGTCCGGAGCCACGACCATGGCCCGAGGCTCCCCTTTGCCGACAATGACCCCGATGAGGCGCAGCTGACCAAGATCGAACCGTTGGAGCGGAGTCAGGGGCATGCCGACCCTGGGAGCGGATTTCTTGACGTTCAGGGGAATGTCGAAGGGGTCGCGCCGTCCCGTAGAGTCATAGACATACCGGGGCGGGGCCTCCTTCTCTTCCTCCTGGACGGCATCGACCACCCCGGGTTCGGGCGGAGCGGGTGCGACCTTCTTGGGAGGCGGAGCGGGCGCAGGAGGCGGAGTCTCCTCACCGCAGCCGGTCAGATTAAGAAGCAGGGCGATCGCCGCTGCAGCTATCAGAATCGACGGCCACCGCATCAGGTCCTCCCTCCCCCGCGGGGTTTTTTCGGAGGCTCAACGGATCCCTCCAGGAAACGGAAGGTGGTCGCCAGGCAGTCGATGGACAGTTGGGTCCGCCCGTCCTGAACGTTCGGCCCCCCCAGGGAAAGATTCCCTATATTCACGATCCGGGGAAGGCTGCCCACCGCCTGGACGAAAAGCGCCACCTCATGATAGGAGCCGGCCAGCTTCAAACTGACCGGAACCTCGGCATAAAAACCCTTGGGGATTTCCCCGCCGGGACGGAAAGTCAGCACCTCGAGACCGTTGTCCTTGGCCAGCGAGGCGATGCTCGTCAGCAGGGTCGGGATCTCCTTTTCGTTCGGGAGTTCCTTGAGGGCTTCCTTCAGCTTCGCCTGCATCTTCTCGTACTCGGCCTTGAACTTGGGAAGATTGTTGGCGATCCGCCGGTCTTCGAGAAGCTTTGCCTCGAGCTGGTCGCTGCGGGCCACCAGGCTCTGGTACTCCTCCTGCTGCTGCAGATAAAGAAAGTAGACGAAGGCGCCCACGATGATCAACAGCAGGACGCCAAGGATCAAACCCCTCTGGTAAAGGGGAAGCTTCAATAGTTTTTCAATGCGAGGATTCATGGGCCCTCTAGTTCTACCTGACTGCTGCGTCTTTGGGGGGCTTTTCCGTCTGACAGGTCACATCGAAACCCTGCAGTTTCAACCCGGCATAGCCCGTTTGTTGAACGACCCCGAGTTCGACCTTGCGGTAATAAGGGGAAGCCTCGAGATCCCGCAGGAACCTGGCCACGGTCTCTTCGTTGATGCCGATCCCCTTGAGACTGACATTGCCGCCCGACTCCTTGAAAGAGGTCACCCAGGCTTTGTCGGGCAGAACCCTGCTCAACTCGTCCAGAAGGTGAACCGGGCCGGTCTTACCCTCCTTGAGCTTCTGCAGCACATCGAGCTTGCCCTGCAGTTCCGCCTGAAGCTTCTTGAACCGTCCGACCTCGCCGATGGTCTTTCGCAAACGCGAGATTTCCATCTCCTTGCGCGAAACCTCATCCTTCATATCCCCGACCTTGCCCAGCACGTTTACATAAGCCCCTGCGCATGCAGCGGCAGTCAAGACCACGCTAAGGGCGAGGACCACGAACTGCCCGCGAAAGCGGTCTTTTTTCTGGGAGGCCCTGACGGGCAGCAGATTGATCCGAATCACTTGTCCCCCACCTTCCTCATGGCCAGCCCGACCGCGACGGGAAAAAGAGGTCCGACAGCCCGGATATATTCGGGATCAAATTCTTTCTCGTTGACCTCCACCTGACGGAAAGGGTCGAGCAACTCGACAGGGAAACCGAGGCGCTTTTCAAGAACGTCCAGAACCTGCGGGGTCATGGACACCCCGCCTGCTATGTAGAGTTTTTGAAACTGTTCGTCCGAAGAGGTCGCGGCGAAGAAATCGAGGGAGCGCTGAACCTCCTGCGCAAGGTTCTCCGTGGCATCGGACAAAACGTCAGAGACCATGACCGGGTCGGCGTCCTCCACCTCTCCGCCCAGTTTGACGGTTTCCGCGTCCTCGTGGCTGAGGCCAAGCCGCTTCTGGATCTCTTCGTTTAACATGTTGCCGCCGACCTGGATGTCGCGGGTGAAGACCGCGACCCCGCCGCGCAGCACACTGACATTCATGGCACTGGCTCCCATGTTGATGAGAGCGACGACCCCTGTCTCCTGGACGCCGTAATTGGTCTCGAACGCGTTTTCGAGGGCAAAGCAGTAGATATCCATAACCTGGGGGTTCAGTCCGCATTCCCTGAAAACCGCCACATATTCGTTGACGAAATCCTTCTTCGCGGCCACGAGGATGACGTTCATCTGCGAAGGGTCGTTTTCATCGGGCCCCAGAATCTGAAAATCGAGGTTAACCTCGGAAATCTCAAAGGGGATGTACTGCTCGGCCTCCCACTGGATGGAGGATTCCATCTCCTCCTGGCTCATCATGGGCAGCTGAATTTTGCGAATAATAACCGAATGTCCGGAAATGGACGTGGCGACATTTTTTGTCTTGACCTTGTGGCTTTCCACCAGATTTCGGATGACATCGACCACGGAGCTGGAGTCCATGATGGCATTGTCCACGATGGCCTCGGGGGGCAAGGGCGCAATCCCCAGATCGACCAGGTGGTAACCGCCCTTGGCCTCGCGCAACTGCACCATCTTTACGGAACTCGATCCGATGTCGATGCCGACAATGTCTTTACTGGTCCGAAAAAGCATCAAACGATCCGTCCATAAGGGGAATGAACCCGAGACTGCGCTCGGCAGTCCTGAAACGCTGACTCTATCGTATGTCCGAGCAAAGAGCGTACCATCTAATCGTCGCCTCCGGGAAAAACCTTCTCCTTCTCCTCCAGAGGCAAGCCGAGAGCGAGAATAATCTTTCGCATGGTGGCCATACGGCAGGCGGCGCCGCGTTCGATGCGGTCCACGGTCAAGGGGGAAACCCCGGCCTTGCGAGCCAGTTCCGCCTTGCTCATAAGCAGGGCTTCACGTAATTGTTTAACACGATTCTGAGCCATCTATCCTGATCCCATATTGGTCACATTTATGGAAAATTAGGCCTAATTATATGGCAATTAAATAAAGTGTCAAGACCATAAAAGTGATCCCAGACGAGGTAAGGGGGTGTTTTTTAAGGACATTACCCCCCCAGCAACAAGATGGTGAGATCGGACAAACATCGCCCCACTACATATAGGGGCCCAAAGGTTTTAAAATTTTCTCAACCGAATGGGGATATTTTTAGAACAGAGAGAGGTACCAGCGGACGAGGGGAGGCCCCCAGAGCAGGAAAACAACGGCGCCCAGTGCCAAAAAAGGGCCGAAGGGGATAGCCAGCTTGCCATCGGACTTTTTGATCAGCATCAGCGGAACACCCACCAGGGAACCGACAAGGGAGCTGAGGAAGATGACGGGCAGGACCGCCTGCCAACCGAGAAAGGCGCCGAGCATGGCCAGGAGCTTGATGTCCCCTCCCCCCATGCCCTCCTTCTTGGCCAAAAACTCGTACCCGACGGCCACCAGGAAGAGGCTCCCCCCGCCAAGCAGTATTCCGAAAAGAGAGTCGCTCCACGAAATCCACGGGATGGCGAAAGAGCAGAGGAAGCCGACCCCGATCCCTGGCAGACTGATGACATCGGGAATGATCTGGTGGTCGAGGTCGATAAAGGTAATGGTCACCAGGGCGGCCGCCAGAACCCAGTAGACCGGGGTCGCCAGGTGGAAACCGAAGCGGTAGAGGACCAGGACGAAAAGGAGTCCCGTCAAAGCTTCCACCAAGGGGTATCTTGCAGAGATGGGAACCTGGCAGGAACCGCAGCGCCCTCGGAGCAGAAGGTAGCTGAGGATGGGTATGTTCTGGTACCAGCGAATCGGGGCCTGGCACCGGGGGCAGCGGGAACGGGGAGAGACGATCGACTCCCCGGCCGGAACCCGGTAGATGCAGACGTTCAAAAAGGACCCGACGACAGAACCCAGGACGAAAGCATAGACAAGGGGCAGATAATAGAAGATCAAACCGGCATTCCCTTCTTCATCAATACGCCCCTTCGCGCTTGAGTACGGCGGGAAGGGTCCGCAAAAGAATCATAAAATCGAGCCACAGTGACCAGTTGCGGACGTAAAAGGTGTCGAGCATCACCCGCTGCTGGTAGTCCACGTCATTGCGACCGCTCACCTGCCACAGGCCGGAAAGCCCCGGGCATACGGCCCGGTAGTATTGAAAGTATTCCCCGTATTTTTCGATCTCGTCCGCAACGATGGGCCGAGGACCGACCAGGCTCATCTGCCCCCCCAACACGTTCAGGACTTGAGGCAGCTCGTCAAGGCTCGTGCGCCGCAGAAAGTGCCCAACAGGGGTAACCCGCGGGTCGTTCTTGAGCTTGCGCTCGGCCTCCCATTCGGCACGGACTTCGGGGTGTTTTTGGAGATACTCGGCCAACCGCTCCTCGGCGTCGGCGACCATGGTGCGAAACTTCAAACACCCGAAGGAGGAACCGTCCCGGCCGATGCGGGCCTGCCGGAAGAGAACCGGCCCGGGCGAGGAAAACTTAACCGCCACGGCCAGCACCAGCAGCAGTGGCGCCCAGACCGGCAGGCTCACAAACAGGACCACGATCTCTGCGGCGCTTTTCAGATGCCGGTTTGAGCGCTTCATCAAATTGTTCTGAAATGAAAGGAGAAAGTAGCGCTCGACTTTTTCAACCTCCACGTTGAGCTTGTCGGCATCAAAAAGTTCGGGCAGGACGGACACCTTGGGCACCAGCGCTTCAGCTCGTCGAAGCAGGTCGAACTGTGTAAGGCGGGACTCCGCAGGGAGAGCGATAATGACCTCGTAAACAGACTGCCCCTCGAGAACCGCTTCCAGGGCATCCAAGCCACCGAGGTTTGCCCCGGTCCCGTTCGGGTCCTGTCCCTCACCGCAAAGAAACCCGGACAGGACATATCCGAGTTCCTGAAACTTCTGCATCTGGGCGGCAAGCTGGATTGCCTCTGGACCGCAACCGGCAAAAAGCACCGACCGAGGCCAGAAGGCGGTTTTTAACAACAGTATTTTAAACTTCAGGCGAATGGCGACCAAAAACCAGGGAGCCAAGACCCATGCAAGAAAGACCGCCGGTCGCGAAATGTCCGCACCTGCCTTGAGAAGGGTCATGACCGCGAGGAAAAGTACAAAGGCCACGGTCGCTCCGCGCAACAGATGCCGGAGCTCCTCCCATGCCGTGCGCCGGCGCGCATAAAGCCCCTCATAGGCGAAGACACCGATACTGATTGCGAACAGCCAGAAGTACTCGAGGCGCCAGGGTGCCTCGGTGGCAAACAAATCCGTAAACAGAGGCAGAATCGCTTGACGGAGAAATAAACCGGCGACAAGCGCAATTAAAAGGCCGCCCAAGTCGGCCGCCGCAAGACAGAGGAATGTCAGGAGTTGCTTTTTTAACATACCAACCGACTTTTACCAGAAGGTTGAAAACGAGGGCGATGTCCCGGCGACACCTTGCCATATTCCGAATAAAATGAGAAGCAACTGTTTCCAGTAGCCCTTGTTCATTGTTGATCGAAGCGTCAACCAGTCGGGGCCTTTTTCGTGGCGTCGGCCGAGGCGGTAGCCGAGTATTTTGGCTGCATTCCGCAAGAGGGAAAATGGTATCATCGCGGGATCCACGGCGGACAGGTGCTTGAGTTCTGACAACACGAAGCGCATCCCCTCCCCTTCGGCCTTCCCGAAATTTTCCAGAAGCCACTCTTCCTTGGCGTGAAAAACACCGATGTCGAAGCTTCTTCTAAACTCCTCCGCAAGCCGATAAGGATGGGAATGGTAAACTTGGGCCTCGGCGCAATAAGCGACGGTCCATCCGGCCATCAACATCCTGGCCGCCACGTACATGTCTTCACCGAAAATAACATTCGAGGGAAAGCCGCCGACCTCCGTCAGGGCACTGCGCCGATAGGCGGCGAAGGAATTCGAACAGAAGGCCGTCTTGAGACCGAGTTGCCCTGCATCCCGAAGGCTCCGAATTTGTGACTCCGCCCCATAATTGTACAGCCGGGAATGCGCTTCGATGGCCCCCGCTCCCCGGCGCGGCAGTTGCCGACCATAGGCGACGCCCACAGCGGGATTACGAAAACAGGCAAGCAGCTTTTCGAAGGACTCGGGATGGGCCGGGAGAGCGTCCTGTGTAAGAAAAACAATGATGTCAGCCCGTGGAACAAGTTCCAGGGCGTACTGCCGGGTCCCTCCGTGGTTGAAGTCGCCCCGCCCGATCTGGACGAGAGAGAATGGGCCCTTTCGGACCCGATCGCCAAAATCCCCGTCTGAAGAAGAATCGACAATGAGCACGTCCTCGGGGACCACGGTCTGTTCGCAGACAGCGCCCGCGAAACCATCCCACACCGGGCCGGGGTTCAGGGTCGGGACAACCACCGCGAATTTGCCGATTTTTTTCTGCGCCAAGGGCGAACTCCTCGTCTATCCCCGTCCGAACCACCCCCCGGGCGCAGAAACACCCCGGTGGCAGATTTGCTCGTAAATCTCTTGCAGACCGTCCAGATGCTTTTCCAGGGTCGGAGGGTTCGCCCAGTAGCGTGCGTAGGCGGCGGCCCCGAGATCCGCGGCGAACTCAGGGGACTCGCTTATCAGCCTGATTTTATCGGCCAGGTCTTCGCCGTCCCCGCTCTTGAAAACGAGCCCCGTCTCCCCGTCTTCAACCAACTCCATCGCGGCCGAACGATCGGGAACGATCGCCGGGATCCCCAGGGCAGCCGCCTCGAGGAGCGCAAGGGGCTGAACCTCGTAAAGAAGGGAGGGAAATACCAGGGCTCTCGCCCTGCGCAGGTTCTGCGCGACCCTGTCCGCTCCGACCCAACCGGTGATTTCCAGGGAGGGGTGCTTTGCCTCGATCTCATTGCGGCAGGGTCCTTCACCGACAAGGACTCCCTCCAGGCCGAGGGCATCGACCGCTGCAGCAAACAGCCCGCACCCTTTCTCTTTCGCCAAACGCCCGACCATGACCAGGGCTCTGTTTCGTTCGACAGCCACCCTCTCCTGCCGTACAACGTCGATCGGATTGCAAAGGGAGAAAATCGTGCTATTTTCCGGCAAGTAGGGACGTAGTATGGCTTTGCTGAATTCGGAGATCGCGAGTAAGTTCTGAGTTCGCCGGGGCAGCAGACCGGCCCTGTTTTGCACCACCTGCCGCGCTGCCCTCCACAGCTTGTGCGAATACGACCTGGAATCGCAGTTTTCAACGAGACACCTGACAGACAGGGGGGGGCAATCGCAGCTTTGGCCGCGCTGATAGTTATAGAAGCCACCGTTGGGGCAGGCGGAGAAGTAATCGTGAAGGGTGAGCAGGACCTGGAAACCATTCCGTATCGCCCTACGGACCACGCTCGAGGACAACGCCTTGGTCCAGGAATGGACGTGGATGACGGTCTTTTCTCTGTCGCAACCCCGTAAAACCTCGTCAAGGGCCCTGGCCGCGGAGAGATTCCACAGCCCGCGCAGAAAAGCCCGGCCACGGTTCGGATCGTTCAAAATATCCGGTTGCTCCAGGCAATGGACTTCAAGCCCTTCGGGCAGGGTCTCGGCGGAAGGAAGGGCAACGGGTCCGACCGCACTGAAGAGTATGACCCGATGCCCCCTCCGGGCAAGCCCCACCGCACTCTGCAGGGCGACCTTGGCGGCCCCTCCGTTCACGTGAGCCGCATCATTGAGAATAACGACAACCGGTTTCATCGCCTTCCGCCCCCGGTTCTTTGTCGCCTCTCAGCCGCGGGCATAAAAGCGTCCCTTTCTCACCAGGTAGCCCGCAAGGTATCCCGGCCCAAGTCCGGCCAACCTGAGAAATTCAGGGAATACCGCCCCCCGGAGCAATCCCTTCCCACGCCGCATGCCACTCAGCCAGAAACCGAGCCACCTCTCAAGCAGGATCTCCGTGAAGGCCTTCTGCGGGAAGACCGCAAGCTCCAAGTTTTTCCCCTGCAGCTTGCCGAGCCACAAAAGTACCCTCTCCGGGGCATTTCCCTCAGGATCTTCGATCAGTGCCTGCCCCATTTCGGAGAGGGGCCTACTCAGGAGCCTGTGCAACCGAAGTTCATCGGCCGATGGCACGATCCCGAGAGCCTCAAACATCGGCATGCGCACCGCCTCCACCCTCTTTTGCTGCTCCTTGCAGAACCGCGCGGAAATCTGTCCGCCATGCACCCTGTAGCGCAGCAGGACCTTGCCGACGTTGGCCATGTCAAAACATCCCAGGGCTCTCGCCCATAATTCATAGTCTTCGACGTGGACGAACCGGGAGTCGTACCGGAGTTTGTGTCTCTGGAGGAGTTCCCTGTTGAACATGACCGTGGGGTGACCGATTACAGACTTGAAGAGCATCCCGGCCCGGATGTCTTCCGGCTCGGTCGGTGTCCTGGTCACCCTTCCCCCGCCATCTCCGAACGAGCGATACCAGGTTCCGCAGACCCCCACCCGAGGGTGTGCCTCCAGGAAAGCCACCTGGGCGGCAAGTCTCTCGGGAAGACTAATGTCATCGCAGTCCATTCGGGCGACATAATCGCCCCTGGCAAACCTCAGTCCATCATTGAGGACATTGACCAACCCTGAGTTGTTTTTGTTTTTCCGCAACCTGATGCGGGAGTCTTTAAAGGATTCAACAACTTCGTTGCTAGCATCACTCGAACCATCATCAATGATCAAAAACTCAAAGTCTTCAAAAGTTTGCTGAAGGATGCTCTTTATCGAATCATGCAGGAACCTCTCTCCGTTATAAACGGGCATCAAAACAGTGACCTTTGGGCACAGGGTGCTCATTTAAGTCCCATTTCGAAAAAGACTTTTTCGAATCTTTTTTTCCAGGTATGTTCCCTCAGGCACCGCTCGTATCCAGCTAATCTGATTTTTTCGCGTTCAGAATCATTGCGCAGGTAATATTTTATTTTTTCCGTTAAATCATCAAGGCATGAATAACAGACTATTTCTTTTCCGACTTCGAAAAATTGTTCTAATTCTTCCATGTACTCAACGACATAGAATCCCCCACTCATTGGCACTTCAAAATCTCTCAGCCTCACCTGTAAAATCCTACTACCTGTGCTTTGGGGGTCACCGCAGGCAGATAAACCAAGATTTATTTTTGACCGGCTAAAGATCTTAACCAGTTCTTGATCTGAAAGAATGCCACCAACAACATTTTGTGGTATTTGCCTTATAACGGCCTTTTGCTGATGTTTCCTTTGAAATTTATTCAGAAGTCCTTTCCAATTCTTCGCCACCAAAACCTTACTTCCCAAATTGAAAAATCTGGAGAAAAAATCTTGTGACTCAGCAATTGAATCTCGCCCCCACCCGGGCCCCCACACCCTGACATCAAGGCCCTTTTGTAGCAAATGATGAACGTAGGAAGGTCGCTCACCATACGCTTGACCGACAAAAGTGACATCGAAGTCCCTGGTCAGTTCAAAGGGTTTGTAAATGTTAGGATTGGCAGCTTCTTGACAATATATGGGGTTTGCGCCCATTTTTTTATAATCTTCGATTCGGAATTTTTCTGGGACCAAGCACCAGTCATAATGGGGGGAAATCTCCTTTACGAGGTGAATTTGGTACGATCCGTTACAAAACCAGTTGACGGTTTTAATTCCCATGGACCTAATTTCATCTATGACTTCCGGCCAAATACAGGCGTCATAGAAATAACTGAAGAAAAGGTCTAAAGGCTTTTTGGCATGTTCGATTTTAATTTGCTTAAGAAGTTCTTCGGAAACTTTACCACGATTTTTTTTGATAAATGATGAGTGTCTCGGGTCAGAGGTGTTGATTCTCTGAAAAGTTTCTCTAAAGTCGAAATCGAACTCAACGACGTCATGACCTAGGTCGACGAGAGAAAGAAAAAGATTATCGCGCCAAAGATTCGAATGGAATGCGATGTTAGGAGATGTATCTGCTGCATAGAAAATTCGCATCACCTTTGCCAGCCTTATTGTTTAATCGCCCGGACAAAACAACCGAAGTGCAAGGCTTCCTTAGAGCCTTTGTCTTTTCTAGAAAATCTTTCAAGCATTTTCAAAACCATAAAAAGTAGACCTTTTTCCCATATCCTCGGTTCGGTGCCAGCAAAGCGCTTGGCAAAAACGGGAATCCTTCGAACCTCTTGTGCCAAATACTCAAAATAGTTCCCATTTTCTTCCAAATCGAGAATTTGAAAACCCAATTCATTCAAATGGGTTTCAAAAAAGTACCGACTGAACCCATTGGCATAATAATAGGGTGCAAAATGGGTGAGACTGCAAAAGGGGGCGGTTACAATAAGCTGCCCGCCACGGCGGAGCAAACGAGCCAACTCATGGAGAGCAAGGACGGGATTTGAAAGATGTTAAAGCACCTCAATACACATAATGGCATCAAAGGAGGAATCTGGCCTTGGGATCGAGGTAATGTCACTCACGATGTCAATACGGGATTGATCCCACCCTCCCACCTGCAACCCGGATCCATTTCCATTTCCGTCATATTTGGCAAAGTCCTGAGACACGTAGTTAAGGTGTGAGCAAAAGCGTTTATATTGAAGTTCTCCCGCACCGGCATCGAGTATTCGAGAACCCGCCGGGATCTGCTGAAGAGCCAATTCTAGCCATTTCTCTCTATTTGCCAGGTTGTGTGTTCCAATTTCAGGTATCATGTTTTTTCCGGAACCAAAAACAACCGCACCCATATTTTTGGGAAGCCACCAACTTCTGTGACGGTTGAATTACAAGGCCTCCATCTGAGGGATTTTCAGGGATAAGGGCAAATTCTAAAAGGTCGAACCCGGAAAAAAGACTTTCAATCTGCTCAGGGGAATATATCCTGTGGGCATTAAACATAATCCTAGGGACTCCAACAGGTACTACAAACAACAAATCCCCGTCCGCCGCAACGACCCTTTTCAGTTCAGCAACCGCCTTCAGATCACCTTCTGGGTCGAGCGGATCCCCATAACGCCCCAACCCAACATGTTCAACGACATGCATGCATGACAAAGACTGTATACTGCTTGTTTCAAAGGGAAGCGACAGCAGATCGGCCGATTTGGAACAAAAATTGGTCAAATTCAGATCGACAGGACGATAATCAAAAAACCGAACAGGAATAAATGAAGAAACCAGGGTGGAAAAATGCAAAGACGATGAAATGTCAATGTGAAACTGGGGTTTGGTACGGGCAAGAACTCGAGCAGCCCATGCCGGATGATAAACATAGTGCCTGTCGAAAGGTGTTTCCTCCGACTTATCTTTAAAGCATGGATATAGGTCACGCCAGTTAAAAATAAACCTATCTTCGTAGTTCCTTAAAAGACGTTTAAACCTAAAAAGATCAATCAGAAAAGATCCTAAATTTAACTTATCAAAAAACAACAAAAACTCCTTTCCAAACACATAAAGTAAAGTAAATATAAAAGTTGGCTTTTTTGTATACCCTGAGATTGAATTTAAAGTCATAGAAACCAATAACTATTCGTGTATTTTTAAATCATTTAATCATATTACTTTGCCATGGCCTCAAGTTTAGCCGGAGAAGCGTATGTTTATCGAATTATTTTGCGAACTTCAAACTGCCACTTTAAAGCCAATGTTTTTATTTACCAGCAAAACAGAAACTAAATAAACGATCGAAGATAAACACAACCCCCAAGACACCCCTGTCAATCCATAAAACATGGCACCGAAAAAAGAAAAACCGAAGAAGGAAATTGCATGCCAAAGCTTAGGATAAAAATAGACGATCGGCCTTTTCGAACAAAGTCCGCGCAGACAAAACAATTGGCCAAGGTTAAAAAGAGCCAAACCCAGAGATACTATCCATAATATTTGATGATAAGTTGAAAATTGAACATTTGTCAAAAAAGTAACCAATGGCTCACTAAATAAAAATAAAATAAGTATAAAGATGGTAGCAAAAAAGATGTAAACACCGACGGTACAAAGCAAAAGCTTTGAGCCTATTTCTTTCTTATTATCACCTACCATAGATCCTGTCTTTTCAAAAATAATAGGAACCATCATTTGATTGAGCATGGCCATCAACACCAAAATGGGTGCATTAGCTAATGAATATAAAGCAGAATAGACTCCAACCTCACTGGCCCCCAAGAACCCTTGTAGAATCCATCGGTCTGAATACAGACCTATCACATTAAATACAGCGAAATAGGTGAATGGCAAGGCATATTTAACTAGTTCGTTGAACATTTTTCTTTCAGAAAGTTCATTCGGAGGCTTAGCATACCATTGTTTCAAAATCGTAGTGTCTTTTAAGGCAAAAAACCTCTGGGAAAGTGTAATAAGAGTCATCCCAACAAGGTATCCAGTCAGTGCGAAATAACCAGTATTGCCAAGCAGAAACAGAAGACCGATGGCTAATAGAAAGCGCAACCAGACTTCTGCCCCCTGATGCAAAGCAACTAATTTCCGTTGCCTGGTAGCATTTTGTAACGATGAAAAGGAAAGTTCCACTCCTCGCACCACTCCAAAGAGTGACGAGACCAGAAACAATAACGCCCATTCTCTTCCGATCAGAAAATACACGAGCAGGCTGACCAATGCTGTAAAGCAGAGAACTATTAAAAAAAGCATTCTGTGCGTCTTTTTTAAAACGAAAAAATATAAATTAAGCTCTTCCCTTTCTTTACAAATCGAAAAATATCTAATGACAACATTACCGATAGGCCCATAAACAAACATGTTAAAAAACCCGGCAATGGTCATTCCCAAAGCCAACTTCCCATAGCCGACGGGTCCCATGATGTTGGTAAGCGTTTTAATACTGGCAAAACCTCCAGTAAAAATAAGAACCTGGCCCACAACTACCCAAAACAGCTCCCGTGTGACCAGATATTTTTTGTCAGTCATATTCCGAAAACATGTCGTGAGAAGGGAAGTGCATAAATAATAAAAACTTCAAAAAGCGAGAAATCAGTGCTTAACAAACTTACTCGTGCTAAAGACCCTGCCGGAGTCCATAATGACCCACCGCCCCCCATAGGGGTCTTCGGGAAGGTCCTTTATGTATCCCAAAACTATCAACTCTTCGATATCCACAGGCATCCGTCCCTTCTCCTCCCGAAACGTCTCCACGATTTTCTCCAGAAATGCGGACCGCTCAAGGACGAGCAGCCTTTTCTCCAGCCTCATCTTTACCTGCCGGTCATCCGTCTGAGCGAGAATCCCCTTGAGAAAAACCGCGGCGTCCTGCGACCTCCCCCCATAATATCCGATGCGTGAGGCGAGGTCGGGCAGAAAGGAGAGGCTGTCGGGCAGCCGTCCCGCCTCGAGGAGATATTCGGCCCCCTTCTCGTTGTCGCCGAGAAAGTAGAAGTGGTTGAACCCGAGGTAAAAAGGCATCTGCCAATCCCAAGTGCGGTACTTGCGACCCTTTTCCAGCAACCGGTTGGCCTCCTCGACCTTTTCCGACTCCCAGGTCAGCAACCCTTCTCCCAAAAGGTATGGATCAAGAAAATAGGGATCGAGGTCTGTGACCGCATCGAGGCTGCCGACGATAAATCGCCAATCCTCGTCACTCAGGGGCTGTTCGGCGATCACCCTCTCCCCGAAGAAGGTAATGGTTTTGAGGAGGAAAAAATCGGAGATCAGGCCTTTGTGCTCAAGAGCCAAAACCCGGCTGAACTTGGAAGGGATCACATACCCCGCGACAGCCGATCGGCGCACCTCTGCTCGCATCTCCCAGAGTTGTTTCTGAAACAAAAAGTAGCCAGAAAGAAGACAGACCAAGAGGAGCGGGACGACCCAACGCCTGGCCATCAGTTGAACTCCCGCCGCCGGAAGATGAGGGAAGCCGCCGCCAGAACGATGGCGATATATACCGCTCCGTAGCCCAAGGAAGTCCAGAAGCGGCCCGCCCCGACCGTCAGAGCGTGGGCAGCCTCTATTTGAAAATCGAAGGCCGCGAGGTTGGGAAAGACATGCTAGACGCCCTCGATGAAGACTCTAAGGGCTGGGGAAACCCCCTCTTCTCCGAGGCTTGATTGCAGGTAAAAGACCACTTCCTCGATGGTCTGTCCGACAATGTATGAGCAGATTGAAAAGACGAAGGTCACGAAAGAGCTTGTGGTAATGGCACTGAAAAAAACGACCAAGGCGCTGAGCAGGGCCAATTTGACATAGACGAAAAATGCCGCGAGGAAAAATGCCGCCCAGGAAAAGTGCTCGAAATAGTCCGGGTAAAGGAACCGCAGGCCAAAGACGGTCATGCTGGAGAAGGCGAGCAGGACAAGGAGGCAGACCCCGACAAAAAGGAGGATGCCCAGATATTTCCCCGAGATATATTCGACCCGGCTGATCGGCTTGGAGAGTACGAGATGAATGGTTTTCTTGTCGATATCCTTGGCCATCAGGTTGAGACCGACGAAAAAGACCAGCAAAAGCCCGGAAAAGGAAAGGGCGCTCAGGTTCATGTCAATGGTGACCTTTCCGATGTCACGCATTAAAAAGCCTGCCACAGCCACATTGAGCCCCAGGATGAAAAGGGCGAAGAGGACGATGCCGTAAACCGAACGGTTGCGAACCCCCTCTTTGTAAGTAATCAGGGCCAGCGCCCAGACCCGGCTCATGATTGCACCTCCGCTACGGCCTGCAAAAAGACGTTCTCGAGGGAAACCCGCTGGCTGAGCGTTCCGGAGACGGTCACGCCGGCCGCAGAAAGGCCACTGGTCACGGCCTCAAGGTCGCCGGGAGAAAGGGAGAGGATGGGGCCGGCCCCGTCTTCACGCAGCTCCCCGGGAAACCGCCGTATCGCTTCCCTCTCCCGGGCCCCGAGGGGGCCGAGTGCAAGATGGACCGGCAACTCATCCTTCTCCTCGAAATCCTCCCGGGACAGCTCTCTGACCAGGTGCCCCCCGACCAAAATCCCAATACGGTCGCAGAGACGCTCTACGTCGCTGAGGATATGGGAGCAGAAAAAGACGGTCTTCCCCTGCCCCTTCAACTCCAGCACAAGATCAAGGACCATTTTGCGCCCGATCGGGTCGAGCCCTGACATCGGCTCGTCGAGAATGACCACCGCCGGGTCGTGCAGCAAGGCAAAACAGATTCCGGCCCGCTGCAGCATCCCCTTGGAGAAGGTTCGCAATTGCCGGTCGGCGGCATCGGTCATGGCCAGTTTTTCCAACAATTCGGCAATGCGCCGGTCACGCTTTGCCGGGTCCATGCCCGAGGTGGACGCACAGAATCGAAGCAGTTCGCGCAGGGTCAGGTGGTCGTACAGGTAAGGATTCTCGGGGAGATAGCCGACTTCCCGCTGGATATCGGCTTGAGAAAGGCCGGTCCCGCGAAACAGGATGTCCCCGGAATCGGGTCGAATAAGGCCGAGCATGAGGCGGATGGTGGTGCTTTTCCCCGCACCGTTGGGCCCGATCAGGCCATAAACTTCCCCCGGACGCACCTCGAGCGTAAGGTCCCTTACGGCCAGAACCTTTTTTTTGAACAACCCGGGGTTATAGGTCTTGAATACTCCCCTGAACGCTATCTCCGGCATCGGGCAACTCCCAGCTCGGCGGCCCCTCGGGGAAAAAAGAGTCTAAGGGGCGGCCAGTTTCCCTGGCGACATGCAACACGTTTAGATAATGCAAAAGTTTCCAGGACGGTTCATAAACAGGATTCAGGTCCAGCGACGCCTCAACCGCACTGCGGGCCTGCTCCTCATCCATCAGCACAATATGAGTCCTGGCCAGATTATACCACTGCCAACTGGCACCCTCCAGAAAAATTGCCTTTTTCAGGTAGGGCACCAGTCCAGCGGCCATGGCTTGATCTCGATTTTTTTCCGCGTAATTGACAAAGGGCGTCAACCCTTTATTGAGAACCGTGAACGCCACAGCCGGGTTCTCCGCAAGGGTCTTGAAATTCTCGAAGTTTTCCTCGATAAGTTCCTCATTCGCTATTCGGTCTTTCAAAAAACCGACCTGGCAGGACCAGAAGAAAGCCCATCCCCCGCCAACCAGCGCCGCTGAACAAAAAAGAGCCAAAAAGAGTCTCTGGACCCTCCCGGGCGTCCACTTAAAAGCGTTGTCCCTGGGCAGCAGGACGGCGAGAAGCGTCAGGCACAAAGCAACGTGGGGGGGAAACCGCAAGGGCCAGCTAAAGACCCCCTGGACAAAAAACGGCAGGACGGCCAGGGAGAGAAATACCTGCTCGCTTTTTTGGGAAAGAATCGAGGGTTTGAAAATCCGACTGAACAGCGTGTAGAGCAACAGGCAATAGAGCGTAAAGGAGACCGCTCCGCCTTCGGCGAGGATTTGCAGGTATTCGTTGTGGGCCCAGCGCGTGTAGAGCATGTCCTCGTATTCAAACTGGAGAAAGTCCCGAGCTTGAATTTGGTAAGCGGGGAGCATTGCCTTAAAATTGTCCGGGCCGACGCCGAAGAAAGGATGATCCAGGGCCATCAAAAGACTGGCCATCCAGGTATTAAACCGGCTCGCAATGCTCCACGCCCGCCCCGCCTGGTAAGAAGCCATCGCTTCGTGGTCAATAAGGCCCGCGACCAAAAACTTTGCCAGCACAAGGGCCGACAGGGCGACCACGGCAAGGGCCAGGCATTTGCGCCACCGCCCCCTTCCCCAAAGACGCTCGCCGAATTTCCACAGGGACCAGCCGAAGGCCAAAAGGACCGCCATCAAGGCGACCTGCCCCCCGCGGGAACCGGTCAGGAACAGATTCAGCCAGAGGAGAAAACCGGGGAAAAGAATCCCCGTCTTGACCCAGAGGGACTTGTCCTGCCTGATGTCATGAAAGTAGAGGTGGGAGAAGGCACAGAGTCCGACGAGCATGAGGAGGGCATGGAGGTTGGGCTGGCCGAAGGGACCGCTGATCCGTATCCCCCAGGTGCCGGGGAGCAGGTAGGGAACCAGCATCCCGCCGCGCGGCCCGTTGAAAACATAGTCGAAGAACTGCCCGAGCCCGAGAAGGGCGCAGAACAGGGCGATCCCAAGGAGTGTGCCGACCAGGACCCTGGTCGGCTCGGAATGTTCCCAAGCGAACTCTCTTGCTACAAGGAAGAAGAGAAAACCCGCCCCGAACCCCCCGACCCAGAGGAAGGCCGACCCGGTGTCCCTGCTCAATGCGGCCGAGACCGCCAGGGCGAGGAGGAGAGAAAGCCAGGGGATGCAGGCCCTGTCGAGATGAAAGGCCCTCCCCCTCAGCACCTGAACCAGAAAGGCGCCGAAGGAAAAGAAAAAAAAGAAAAAAGCCTTGGCCCCGGTATTCACGTCGGGGAGCCATGGAAAGACGAAAAATACGAGAGAGAAAAGGACTATGGGCAAGACGTTCGTCATGGTCAGACAAGGGCCAGCAAGGGCCATTCTCCTGAAAAAAAAGCCCCTCGAAAGGAGGGGCTTTTAGAACCTAGACCATCATTTTCTTATCTGCCGACCTCACCCCAGCTGGCGGAGGCGAAGGTGGCATCGCTGGCCGGGGTGGGGAACTTGTCTTTATTGAGGGAGGCCAGCGCCGTGCCGGCGGCGACCTCGGTGCTTCCGATGTAGAGCTTGGAGCTGTTGGAAGCGGTCGCGTAGTACTTGGTCCCCTTGATATTGTTGGTNCTCCCCGGTGTAGATCACCCGGACGCCAACGGAAAACTTCAGATCCTTGCCGAAGATCCCGGGACCTGCGGGAACCGAAGTGGTGTCGTCGTCGGCGATGATAACCTCATCGTCATCTACCCCTGTCGGGTCGATCCAGGTGTTGTTGGCGGTAATCGCGGTAGCGAAGGCAGGTCCCGCGGTGAAGCCGAGAAGAACCAAAGCCATCAGGATTTTTTTAAGCATTTTGCTTTTCATAAAAATCTCCTTTTCTATCTGTTCAAACGAAAGAACGTTGCCTGTTAGCCGTGGGGATAATGATAGTTCTCGGCGTAGTACGATTCGATGATGATGCGGCTGTTGCGCAGGTCGGTCTGGGACGCCGAGTTAAAGGCCTTCTGGCGGTAGGACGCGAACTGGGGGATGGCGATGGCCGCCAGGATGCCGATGATCGCCACGACGATCAGCAGCTCGATCAGGGTGAAACCCTTTTGGTTCTTGCGGAACTTTCCGAGCATGTCTTGTTCTCCTTTCCTGGATGAAAGATGGTGCCGATTCTCGAAACAAAAACCGGAACCGCTCTAAACAATTCCCCTCTTGGGGGGATACCTCCTTGGGGTTTGACTTTATAAGTTAGCAATGGGCGTGCCAAAAAACACCACACTCCCCACCAATCAAATTAAGTCGAATTTCCAAGGACTTTGGCGACAAGCAAAGATGAAGGATCTCCTTCGGCCAACTAATTCCTTCAGGGGCGAACAAATCGCGTCAGGCGAAGGTGACAAATAAGGGCACTGCGCAAAAGGAACCCCCGCCCCCTTCGGCTCCCGGGAAAAAGACCCGTGACTCACTCCTCCTCGCCGTCGGGGTCGATGCCGAACTTGCTCAGGCGGTAACGGATGGAGCGGAAGGAGATCCCGAGCAGCTCGGCGGCCTTCTTGCGCACCCCGCCGCTCCGGTCGAGGGCCTTGAGCAGGAGGTCCTTTTCGATCTTCCCGAGGTAGTCGTCGAGATCGAGCCCGGTCTCCGGCAGGGCGTCGAGACCCTCGGGGCAGGGCGCGCCCTGGCCGCGAAGGTTGGGAGGCAGGGCGCCCTCGGTCAGCTCCCCGGACTGGCCGAGGACGACGCAGCGCTCGATCACGTTGACCAGTTCCCGGATGTTGCCGGGCCAGCGGTAGTCGAGGATCCGGCGCATCGCCCCCTCGCTGACGGCGACGCTCTCCTGCCCGCTCAGATCGCGGTAAAAGTGCTCCAGGAGAAGGGGAATATCCTCGCGGCGCTCCCGCAGGGGCGGCAGGTGAAGGCGGATGACGTTGAGGCGATAGAAGAGGTCCTCGCGAAAATCGCCGTTGCCGACCTCGACCTCGAGGTCCTTGTTGGTCGCGGCGATCAGGCGCACGTCGGCCTTGATGGTCTTGGTCCCGCCGACCCGGCGGAATTCCCGCTCCTGCAGAACCCGCAGAAGCTTCACCTGCATCATCGCCGGCAGTTCGCCGATCTCGTCGAGAAAGAGGGTGCCGCCGGCGGCGACCTCGAAAAGGCCGGCCTTCTGCTGATGGGCCCCGGTGAAGGCCCCCTTTTCGTGGCCGAAGAGCTCGCTCTCGAGAAGGTTTTCCGGGATCGCCCCGCAGTTGATGGGGACGAAGGGGCCGTCGGCCCGGTCGCTGTTGTAGTGCACCGCCTTGGCGACCAGCTCCTTGCCGGTGCCGCTTTCGCCGGTGACAAGGATGTTGACCTTGCTTCCGGCGACTTTCTGGATCAGGTCGTAGAGATCCTGCATCGCCTTGCTCTTGCCGACCAGGTTGCCGAAAGAGTAGCGGCGGCCGAGCTCTTTTTTGAGCTCGCGGTTCTCCTGGCGCAGGGTCTTGCGCTCAAGGGCGTTCTTGACGATGAGGCGGATCTCTTCGTTTTTGAAGGGCTTGGTGATGTAGTCGTAGGCCCCCTCCTTCATCGCCTCCACGGCCTGCTCGGTGCTGCCGTGGGCGGTGATCATGATCATCGCGGTTTCGGGGGAGCGCTCCTGAATGTGCTTGAGCAGTCCGAAACCGTCCAGGCGGGGCATCTTGATGTCGCTGATGATCAGGTCGTAGGCCTGTTCCTTGAGCCGCGCCACGGCCTGAACCCCGTCGGCGACGGCGTCGGTGCGGTACCCTTCCCGGTGAAGCATGATGGTGAGGAACTCCCTCATGCTCTCTTCGTCGTCCACCACAAGAATATCGTTGTTGCAGGATTCAGTCGTCATCGCTTCACTTAAGCTTTCAGGTTTCAGGTTTCAGATGCCAGTCTACAGCGTTCGCCCGGTTTTTCAGCTTTCACCCCGAGGAATCTGGAGGGTGAACCGGGCCCCGCCGGCTGAGCCTTCGCTCAACTCGACGCTTCCCCCCATGGCCTCGATGACGGCATAGACGGTGGCGAGCCCCAGACCGGTCCCCCGGTCCTTGGTGGTGAAGAAAGGGTCGAAGATCTTCTCCCGGATCTCCGCGGGGATGCCGGGACCGGTGTCCTCGACATAGACCGCTCCGGCGTCGGGGTCGAGGCCCAGAAGGACCTTCCCCCGCCCGCCCATGGCCTCGGCGGCGTTGATGAGCAGGTTCAGAAGGGCCTGACGGAAGAGCCTGCGGTCTACCGGCATCCGCCCCCCGGGGGCGTACTCCCTGCTGAAATCGACGAAAGTGAACCGGGCGTCGGCATTGACCATCTCGACCAGATCGTCCAGAAGGGCGGAAACGTCCTCCTCGACAAGCTCCGGCGGGTTGGGGCGTGCGTAGACCAGGAAGTCTGTCAGCAGGTTACCGAGCCGGTCGGCCTCCCGTACCACAATCTCCATGAGCCGGCGGTTCTCCTCGCTGACGTTCCGGTCCTCCATCAGGAGCTGAACCGAACCGCTGATGGAGGCCAGGGGGTTGCGGATCTCGTGGGCCATCCCCGAGGCGAGCTGGCCGACGGCGGCGAGGCGGTCAGCCCTTTTGAGCTGACCCTCCATCGCCTTCAGGTGGGTCAGATCCTGGAAGGTGACGAGGAGCCCGAGGTTTTGCTCCTGCGGGTCCTTGACCATCGAGGCGGCGTAGCCCAGGGTGCGCAGCCCCCCGTGCTTGTCCTTCACCCTCACCTCGGCCCGGCTGACCGGTAACAGTCCGCCGTCGTAGACGCCCATCCCGGGGAAAAGCTCCCGGACCTTCCGGTCGTAGACCTCCTGCAGGGTGTAGCCGGTGATCCGGCTCGCCGCTGCGTTGAAGGAGCGGACGCGCCCCCGGGGGTTGACGATCATCAGGCCGCTGCCGATGCTGGCCAGGATGGTCCGGTTGAGTTCCTCCAGTTCCCCGAAGTCGACGGTGCGCCTCTCCAGGGCCTGCTCGCTCCGACGCAGCCGATCGACCAGCATCCCGGTCAGCAGTGCGGTAAAGAAGAAGCCCAGGACGTTGACGAAAACGGCGTAAAAGACGTCGCTTTCACTGACTTGTTGAGGAAAAGCCAGGCCCCCGAGCTGGGGGAGGTAGCCGTAGTATTGAAGGTCCAGAAGGCTGCCGTAGAGGATGGACGAAGCGGATGCGGCGAAAAAAACCTCCCGCCGGGTCATGAATATGCCGCCGCTGATAATAATAATGAGGTAGAGCAGGGAGAAGAGGCTGTCGATGCCGCCGGTGACGTAGATGAGGCCCGTAGCGAAGAGAAGGTCCCAGGCGATCTGGGCCTGGGTGAAGACCCTCAGGCCGCGCACCGCGCGCAACATGATGGCCGACATCAGGGCGTGCAGGCAGGAGAGTCCGGCAAGCAGGTAGAGATAAGGCAGGGCCGGGTGCGGCCGGTCAAGACCGCTGTGAAGCTGGTAGATGATGGTCCCGGTGAGAAACAGGATGATGAAGAGAACCCGGAAGAAAAGGTACCAGGTCAGCTGTCTGCGGGAAGCTCCACCCTCCCTTCGGTTTTCCGTCTCGCCTGCCACGGCCCGGCGTATCATCCCCCGACGGTGCCGGCCAGCTTGAAGATCGGCAGGTACATGGCAATGACCAGGCCGCCGACGGTCGTCCCGAGAAAGAGCATGAGCAGAGGTTCCATCATCGCCGTGAGGTTGCCCACGGCGTCGTCGACCTCGTCATCGTAGAAGTCGGCGATCTTGTTGAGCATGGTGTCGATGGCCCCTGACTGTTCGCCAACGGCGATCATCTGGCACACCATGGACGGAAAGACCCCCGACTTCTCCAGCGGTTCGGCGATGGTCTTGCCCTCGCTGATGCTCTGCTTGACGTTGTAGATGGCCTTTTCCACGGTCTTGTTGCCGGCCGTTTTGGCGACGATGCCGAGGCCGTCGAGGATCGGCACCCCGCTGGAAATCATCGTTCCGAGGGTCCGGGTGAACTTGGCCACGGCGACTTTGCGGATCAGGACGCCGAAGATCGGAAGCTTCAGAGCCATGTTGTCGATTTTCGCCCGCCCCTTCTCGGTGCGGTAAATCCGCTTGAAGGTGTAGATGAAGAGCATGATGCTGCCGATAATGACCAGGATGTAGTCCTGAACGAAGTTGCTAATGTTGATCACGACCTGGGTCGGCGCCGGCAGGCTGCCTCCGAAGTCGGCGAACATCTTCTCGAAGGCGGGGATGACGAATATCAGAATGACCGAGACCACGACGAGGGCGATGCCGACGATGGTGCCCGGGTAGGTCATGGCGCTCTTGACCTGCTTTCTCAGTTTGAGCGCCTTTTCGATGTAGGCGGCAAGGCGGTTGAGAATGGTGTCGAGGATGCCGCCGACCTCGCCGGCCGCAACGAGGTTGACGTAAAGCTCGTCGAAGGGCTTGGGGTGCTTCTTCAGGGCATCGGCGAAGGTGGAGCCCGACTCGACGCTCTCCTTGACGTCGATCAGGATGTCCTTGAAGGTCTTGTTGTCCTGCTGGCGGCCGAGGATATCGAGGCACTGGACGAGGGGCAGACCGGCGTCGATCATGGTGGCGAACTGCCGGGTGAAGACCACCAGGTCCTTGGTGGAGACCTTGGGCTTGAAGCCGGGGATCTTGATTTCAACGTCCAGCCCCTTGCCCCGCTCCTTGATCTTGGAGGGCATGATGCCCTGCCGGCGCAGGGTGGCGGTGACAACCGCCTCGTTCGGCGCCTCAACCTCCCCCTTCTGCACTTCCCCGGAGCGGGTCTTGCCTTCCCACGAATACTTGGCCATGGTCGATCTTCCCTTCCCTTTGCGTCAATCGGCCCGGAGCGTCGCCGGCGGCGGCGCCTTCCCCTCCCGGTCCGCCTATCTTCTCCCCGGCGCTGCGGTCAGCACCTGGCGCCGCAGGACCGCATCGGGGTTGGCGATCATCTGCTTCAGCTCGTCAATGTCCGAGGAGCGGACGATGGCGTCCTCCAGAGTGATCATTTTCTTGTGGTAGAGCATGAAGAGGCTCTGGTTCATGGTCTGCATGCCGTGCTTTTCCTGCCCCATCTGCATCTGCGAGTACATCTGGTGAACCTTGTCGTCCCTGATCAGGGCCCGGATTGCCGTGGTGGGCACCATGACCTCAAGGGCCAGGACCCGTCCGCGACCGTGAAGGCGGGGGATGAGGGACTGGGAGAGGACCCCTTCGAGAACGAAGGAGAGCTGGGTGCGCACCTGGGTCTGCTGATTGGTGGGAAAGACGTCGACGATGCGGTTGATGGTCTGAACGCAGTTGTTCGTGTGCAGGGTGGCAAAGCAGAGGTGGCCCGTCTCGGCGATGGTCAGGGCCGCCTCGATGGTCTCCAGGTCCCGCAGCTCCCCCAGCAGGACGACGTCGGGGTCCTGGCGCAGGATATATTTGAGGGCTTTCTTGAAAGACGCGGTGTCGGCCCCCACTTCGCGCTGGTTGATAAGGCATTTCTTGTGGGGATGAAGGTATTCGATGGGGTCTTCGATGGTGATGATGTGCTAGTGGCGCTCGCTGTTGATGGTGTCGATGATCGAGGCCAGGGTGGTCGACTTTCCGCTGCCGGTGGGGCCGGTGACCAGAACCAGTCCGCGGGGCTTGCGGGCGAGGTTCCTCACGGTCATGGGCAGACCGAGCTCTTCGAAGGAGCGGAAGGAAAAGGGAATCAGCCGGAAGGCACCCGCCACCGCCCCACGCTGCATGTAGATGTTGCCTCGAAAACGGGCCATCCCCTTGACGCCGAAGGAGATATCGAGCTCGTTCTCCTCCTCGAATTTGCGCTTCTGGGCATCGGTGAGGATGCTGTAACACAGCCTCTTGGTGTCCGTCGGGCTGAACGGGGGCAGTTTCAGGGGGACCATCTGCCCATCGATGCGCACCTGGGGAGGGCTGCCGCTGGTAATGTGAAGGTCCGAAGCCCCCTGGTCGACCATCGCCTTGAGAAAGTCCTGCATTCCGGTCATGAGTGTCTATCCCCGTATGATAATAAACCGCTGGTTTTCGGATCGTGAAGGGTCGGAGGCTCTTTGCTATTCGTCGGCAATCGTGCTGCGGAGGACCTCTTCGAAGGAGACGACCCCCTCTCGAAGTTTGGACAGCGCCGACTGGCGCATGGTCTTCACCCCGAGGCGCATCGACTCCCGCTTGATTTCGGCGGTGTTGGCCCCGGCCAGGACCATCTCCCGGAGTTCCTCGAACATCGGCATGACCTGGTAGATGCCGACCCGGCCCTTGTGCCCGGTATTGCTGCAGATCGAACACCCCTCCCCTTTGTAACAGACGAGCTCGTCGACCTCGTCGGCGGGAACGCCTGCGTCGATAAGGGCCTGCTGGGGAATCTCATCCACCACCTTGCACTCGGAGCAGACGCGGCGGGCGAGCCGCTGGGCGGTGATCAGGTTGACCGCCGAAGCGACCAGGAAGGGCTCGACCCCCATATTGAGAAGACGGTTTATGGTGCTGGGGGCGTCGTTGGTATGCAGTGTGGAGAGGACCATGTGCCCGGTCAGGGCCGCCTTGACCCCGATCTCGGCGGTTTCGAAGTCGCGAATCTCGCCGATCATGATAATGTCCGGGTCCTGGCGGAGAAAAGCCCGCAGGGCGGCGGCGAAATTGAGGCCGATCTCCTCGTGCATCTGGACCTGGTTGATGCCGGCGAAGTTGAACTCGACGGGGTCCTCGGCCGTGGAGATGTTCTCGGAGACCTTGTTCAGCTCGGACAGGGCCGAGTAGAGGGAGACCGTCTTGCCCGACCCGGTGGGGCCGGTAACCAGGACCATGCCGAAGGGCTTGTGAATCTCCTTCTGGAACCACTGCAGGGCCTGCTCCTCGTAGCCCAGCTTGGTCATGTCGAGCTGCAGGTTGCCCTTGTCCAGAAGCCGCAGGCAGACCTTCTCCCCGAAAAGGGTCGGCAGGCAGTTGACCCGGTAATCCATGTCCTTGCCGCCGGGCAGCTTGATCTTGATGCGCCCGTCCTGGGGCAGGCGCCTCTCGGCGATGTCCATCTCGGACATGATCTTGATGCGGGAAGTGATGGCGTTCTTGAACTTGAAGGGAGGCTGCATCACCTCGTAGAGCATCCCGTCGATGCGGTAGCGGACCCGGAACGACTTCTCGTAGGGCTCGATGTGAATGTCGGATGCGCCCTTCTTGATGGCGTCGGTGAGGATCAGGTTGACCAGCTTGACGACCGGGGCGTCCTCGCTCGCCTTGGCGAGTTCGAGAACATCGACGTCATCCCCTTCCTCGACCACTTCGAGGTCGACGTCCTCCAGGTCGTGCATGACATCGGCCAGGCTGGCGCTCTGGTCGTAGTACTTGTCGATGGTCTGCTTGATGCCCGTTTCCGGGGCGACCACCACTTCGACGTTGTACCCCGTCATGAACTTGATGTCGTCGATGGCGAAGATGTTGGAGGGGTCGCTCATTGCGACGATGAGGGTCGAGCCGGCCCTGTTGATGGGGACGACCTGGTATTTCTGGGTCACCTCGGCGGGAACGAGGCGGATAACGGTGGGGTCGATCTCGAATTCGGCAAGATTTATGGACGGGACGCCATACTGCCGGGAGAGAAAGGTGGCAAGCTCCTCCTCGTCGATGAATCCCAGCTTGATCAGGCTCGCACCGAGCCGTCCGCCGGTGGCCTTCTGCTCGGCAAGGGCCTTGGAGAGGTGCTCCTCCTTGATCAGGTTGTTGCGAACGAGCAGTTCTCCGAGTCGGTCGGCGGTCATATAAGGGGCACACTCCGGTTGCTGTTTATATTTATGCGAGGCATCTTATATAAAGGATCATTAAACTGTCAAGCAAGGCGCATCGGTCCTCATCCTCCGGCCATCCCGCCGTGCGGGTCGCTTCACAGGGGCGGGCTCTCCACTCCGCAGTCGAGATACTCCCGGAATTCCACGATGCGCGCCCGGGCCAGGATGTTTCGGGCCCGCCGCACATCCTCCCCGATCGCCGCGACAAGGTCCTCCGGGGACAGGAAGCGCCTCTCGTCCCGCAAACGCTCCATGAAATAGATCCGCAGCTTCTCCCCGTAGATCTCCGCCCCGAAATCGAAGATATGCACCTCGATCGACATCTCGCCCGCCCCGAAGGTGGGGTTGTAGCCGATGTTGACCACCCCGTCGAGGACCTGCGTCCCCCTCTTGAGCTTGACGGCGTAGACACCGGGACAGGGCAGAAGCTCCTTGTCCGTGCGCAGGTTGGCAGTGGGGAAACCGAGCCCTTTGCCACGCCTGGCCCCATGGACCACCTCCCCCTCCAGGGTGAAGTGACGCCCGAGCGGGCCGACGACCCCGGCGACGTCGCCGGCGGCGATGATCTCCCGAATGCGGGTGGAGCTTAGGGCCTCGCCGCTCCTGGCGATGGGCGCCAGGGCTTCCACGGCAAACCCGTGGCGCTTTCCGGCGCGGCGCAGAAAATCGACGTCCCCCTCCCGCCCACGGCCGAAGGCGTAATCGGAGCCGACGATGAGGTGCCGGACGCCGAGCTTGCGCAAAAGGACATCCTCGACGAACTGGTCTGCGGTCAGGGCCGCCACCTCGCGGGTAAAAGGAGCGCAGACCAGCACATCGATACAGGAGGCGCCGATAAGCCGCTCCTTCTCCTCAAGGGTGTTGATCAGGCGCGGCGCACGTTCCGGAGCAAGGACCTTGAGAGGGTGCGGAACGAAGGTGTACACCACCGAAGCCCCGCCCATGGCCCTGGCCCGATCGACCACGAGGCGGAAAATCTCCCGGTGCCCGAGATGAACGCCGTCGAAATTGCCGATGGTCACCACTGCATTCGGCAGGGGGGTGGTCAACTGGTCAAGGTCCCTGAAAACTCTCATGGCGACTCAATTGGTGTCGAAGAATGCGTTGTCCGCTATGGCGGGGCTCATTATACCCGCTTTACGGCCTTCTTTGGGCGGTTTTTCATCTTTTTTCTTCGCCTGAGCGGATCCCCTTCTTCTTCGAGGGAGAAATCGATCTGTCGACGCTCCAAGTCGACCCTGGCCACCTGCACCCGCACAGCGCCGCCGATCTGAAACACCCGCCGCCGGTGTTCCCCGATCAGGCGGTGCAGCTCTTCCTCGTAGTGGTAGAAGTCGTCACCCAGGCTCGAGACATGCAACAACCCTTCCACGAAAACGTCATCGAGTTCGACAAAACAGCCGAAGGGCGTGACCCCCGAGATATGGCCGTCGAAAACCTCCCCGACCCGGGTCGCCATGTGCTGGCATTTCTTCAGATCGACGATCTCCCTCTCCGCCTCCATGGCCCTGCGCTCCCGCTGCGAGGTGACCTCCCCGGTTCCCGGCAGGCTCCTCTGGAGCTGTGCCCGCCGTCCCGGCTTCATACCCCCTTGCTGAAGGACCGCGCGCAGGACCCGATGCACCACAAGGTCCGGATAACGGCGAATCGGTGACGTGAAGTGGCAGTAGAGCTCCGCCGCCAGGCCGAAATGCCCCACGTTGTCGGGATCGTAACGGGCCTGTTTCATGCTGCGCAGCAAAACCTGGTTGAGCATCCGTTCCTCGGGGCGGCCCTCCGCCTCGTGGAGGAGCTTCTGCAACTGCCGCGAGGCCACCCCCTCCCTGCCAAGGACCATGCCGTAATTAAAGTGAGCGGCGAACTCCTGAAAGGCCTGCATCTTTTCTAGGTCGGGCGCTTCGTGAATCCGGTACAACAGGGGCACTCCCCGACCGAAGAGGAAAGTGGCGACGGCTTCGTTGGCCGCCAGCATGAACTCCTCGACCATGCGGTGGGCGAGGTTCCGCTCAGAGCGGATAATGTCCTCGAGACGGCCGCGCAGGTCGAGAACCACCTCGGCCGCAGGAAGGTCGAAATCGAGACTGCCTCGCCGTCGCCGCATCTCCATCAGCCTCCACGCCAGATCCTTCATCACCAGCAGGTGGGGGTAAATCCCCGAATAGGCTTCGATGACCCGGGCCTCCTCCGCGACCACCATGTCCCGTACCTCGGTATAAGTCAGGCGGGCATCGCTGCGGATCAGCGAGGGGTAGAAACGGCTCTCCAGACGGTTCCCCTCCTCGTCGAAGACAATTTCGGCGGTCATGGCGAGGCGCTCCACCCCGGGGTTCAAAGAGCAGATGCCGTTGCTGAGCTTCTCGGGTAGCATGGGAATGCAGCGGCCGGGAAAGTAGACGCTCGTCCCGCGTTCAAGGGCCTCCCGGTCGATAGCGCTCCCCTCCGGGACATAATGCCCCACGTCGGCGATGGAGACCCAGAGCCGGATCCGCCCGCCCGTCTCACGGCGGACGGCCACAGCGTCGTCAAAATCCCGGGCGCTCTCCCCGTCGATGGTCACCGTCACGAGGTCGCGCAGGTCCTCCCGCCCCGAGTAGTCCGAAGGGCTCACCTGGCTCGGAACGCCGGGCAGTTCCCCTTCGACTTCGGAGGGAAAGGTGTGGGGGAGGCTGAATTTGTGGACGATCGTCAGGATCTCGACCGCAGGGTCACCGGCATCACCGAGCACCTCGACCACAGTCCCCTCGGGGTTGCGGTTTTTCCCGGGGAAGCTGTCGAGGCGAACCACCACCACCTGGCCCGGACGAGCCTCTCCCGTGGAGGCCGGGGGGATGAAAATGTCCCGATGCAGGCGGGGGTCGGCAGGGACGACGTATCCGAAGCGGTCGCCGCTCTCGAAACGACCCACCACCGTCTGGTGGGCTCTCTCCAGGACCCGGATGATGCGCCCCTCGGACTTGCCCTTAAGGCGGCCGGGCTCGACCCTTGCCACCACCCGGTCGCCGTGCATGGCCTCGCCGAGAAAGCGGCCCGGGATAAAGACGTCCCCCTCGCGGGTGTCGCCGGGGGAGACGAATCCGTAACCCTCGGGGTGGACCGAAAGCGGACCGGTCACCAGGTTGACCTTTCGGGGCAGGGAAAAGCGCCCCCCCTTCAGGCTGACCAGGACCCCTTCGCGGGCCAGCTCATCCAAAAGGCGAACGGCTTCCTGCCGCTCGCCGCGGGGCAGTTCGAGGTGGCCGAGGATTTCCCGGGCGGTGAGGGGCCGTCGGGCACCCTTTTCGAGGATTTTGAGAATATCGGCGGGCGAGATGGGCATCGGTCAGTACCTTTCCGAAAGAGAAGGCATGCACTGAAACGAGGGGATCGGACCTTCTGCATGAAAAAGCCCCCGTCGGCGGGAACCGGCGGGGGCTTCAAATCTGCCGGAATCACTTCTCCGGGGCGGTAGGGGCGACCCCGCGGGCCCAGAGATGCTTGCCGAATCGCCAGTAGCCCTTGACGTTGTTGAACCGGGCGTCGCCACCGGAGTCGAGGGTCAGGATGTGACCGTTGAGCAGCGGTTCGAGGTACTTGGCGAGGACCGCCCCTCCGCCGCCGGTAATCGCCATGGCATCCATGTCCCAATCGTCGACCCAGAGGCGGTCGACCTCGTTGGCGACCGCGGCGGCCAGCTGACCGAAGACCTGTTCGGTCAGGCTCTTGAGCTCGTACTCCTTGCCGCGGATCTTGATGGAGCCCCGGTCCACCGCATCGTAAAGCCGGTAGAGCTCCACGTTGACCCCGCTCTTTTCCCGGAGCTTGGCGGCGATGACGCTGAATGCCCGTGCGATGCCCGAGTCGGTGGTGCGGCTGCCCCGTTCCGAGTAGCGCATCTTGTCGGAAACGGTGTAGTCGGAGGTGCGGAAGCCGACATCGATAACCCCGATCTTCTCCTTGACCAGCCGCTTGTCGCCCAGGTCGCCCAGGTCGTTGAGCATAAGCTGAAACAGAGAGCCGATAGGCTGGGGAATGACCCGCACCTTGTTGACGCTGACGACCTTTTCCTGGCTCTTTCCGTCGGCGCCGGTAAGGACCACCTTGTGTTCGCCCTGCAGGATGCTGGCGAGCTCGTCCTTGTACTTGCGGTAGTAGCCGATGGGCAGGCCGGTCACCAGGTTGACCGGGACGAAGCCCCCTACCAGGCGGGCCGCCGCCGCCAGGGCCAGGTTCTTGGCGAAGGTGCTGATGAACTGGGCCTGGTCCAGGGTGAAAAACCGGACGTTGCTCTGCCGCTCGGCCAGCTCCCCGAGAAAATAGGCCTTGCCGTCTACCTCGACCTGCAGATGCTCCTCCGCGGCGGTTTCGGCGATCAGGGGTTCCTTGAACTGGATGTCGGTAGCCTCGCCGAGGACCGACTTGAAGATCAGGGTATCCCTGCCGTTGGTCGCCTTGGTGAAACCGAAACCGATATCGATCCCGAGAATTTCCACTTTTACCTCCATGAAGGGCCGGGGTTCTTCCACCCTTCCCTCGTTACCCCTCCACCGTCTCCGATGCAGCGATCTTGTTGATGACCAGCCCGGTGAGGAGCTTGGGGTAGAAGTAAGTCGATTTCTGCGGCATCTTCTCCCCGGCGTTGGCCACGTCGCGAACTTCGCTCATGCGGGTGGAATTCATGAGGAAGGCCAGCTGAAACTCGCCGCACTGAACAAGATCGAAGGGGTCGTCGAAATTCTTCACGTACTTGAGATTGACCTGCTTCTCCTGGGCCTCCGGCGTAATGTCGAGGAGCCCCTCCAGGATCAGCTTGTGGAGAATCGAGACGTCGAGGGTCCTCAGAACTTTCGGAGAGCTGGGGTCGAAGAAGCTATCCATCACCGCCTCGTCCTTCAGGGTAAGGAAATAGAGGGTCTCGTCCCCGGCGAAAAGGCCCATGACGTGCTTGTCCCGGCCCCTCTCCTTCAGTTCCTCACGGGCCTGCGCCCGCGCAGCGGGATCGGTGGAGTCGATCTGCCGGCGGTCGATGAGGAAGTGCTCCCCAAGGGCCTCCAGAAGGCTCTTCAGGTGAAAGGCCTCCAGGTTGAAAATCATCCTGTGGGTCGGGAAGATCAGCATCCCCTGGTCCTCCATGTTGGCGAAGTACATGAGGACGTAGTTAAAGAGCTCCTTGCCGGTGTAGCCGGGATGCTTCTCCCGCATCAGGTTGCGGAAGTTGAGGGCCGTCTCGTAGCGATGGTGGCCGTCTGCGATGAAGAGAGGCTTGCTGGAGAGGAGTTCCTGAGCCTTCTCGATGCTCGCCGGGTCGGTCACCCTCCAGAGCCGGTGCTTGACACCGTCGTCGTCAGAGACTTCGAGGGCCGGGCTCTGCTCCCGATCCTTGCGGGTCAGGGACTCCAGGGCGCAGCAGGGGTCGGAGTAGAGGGAGAAGATGGGGCTGAAATTGGCGCCACAGGCCTTGGTGAGGTTGAGTCGGTCGGTCTTGGGACCGCTCAACGTCTTCTCGTGGGGCTTGACCACCCCGGAGGAGAAATCCTCGATGCGGGTCAGGGCCATGAACCCCTTGCGTACGACGACGGTGCCGTCCTCGATGGGGTATTCCTGGTCATAGAGGTAGACGGAGGGCTCGGCGTCGCGCATCAAAGCACCGTCCTCCTGCCACTTTTCAAAGTCGGCGGCGGCGCGGGTGTAGCGGTTGTCGGCCTCGCCGTCCTCTTCGGAAGTCTTGCCGAGGATGAGGCGGACCACGTTGGCCGGGTGGCGGGCGTAAAGGTCATCCTGAAGTTCGGGCGAGATCACGTCGTAGGGGGGAGCCATCACCTTAGACAGGTCTTTAACGCTGTCCGGGTTGTAGCGCACCCCGCGAAACGGAACAATTTTAGCCATAGCTGAAAAACCCCCTCTTTTCCGTGAATTGAGGCACTCACTATACGAAAAGCGGCGGGGCGGGCGCAAGGGAAAAAGCCCCGCCAACCGTTTCGGTTGGCGGGGCAGCAAACAGCGTTCGATCCATCATGGAGTTGGCGGCCCTATTTCTTCAGCCAGTGGATCACATTGGAGATAACCGACAGTACGGGAGTGTTCTCCGCCTCGACAATGACCCCGGTGGCGATCTGGATCTTTTTCTTCAACTGCTCCTGGCCTTCCTTGGGTGGCGGGATAATGATCGCCTCCCCCGTGGGGGGGGCGCCGGGGCCAAGCAGAATGCCGCGATTCACCGTCACCGTCCCTTCGGTGGCACCGTTGGTCGTATCCGGGGCGCGGATCGCCACGCTCGGAGGTGCGACGCCGCTCGTGTAGCCGACGGCGTACAGGTACGAATTCCCCCCGTAGGAGCAGGGATCGGAACTCGGCTTGTAGGTCAGGAAGTCGACCAGACCGCCGACCGCCAGGGGACGGGTGATCATCCGCTCCCCGCCGGAAAGGGTCAACCGCCAGCCGGTGTCGGAGGCGGCCGCCTCGGTGCCGCTTACCGAGGTCACAAGGTCCTGCATCGAAAAATCGTTATCGGCCGAGTCGTAGAGGCACACACTTGTGGTTCCGGTGACCGTCCCCGTCGTGGTCACCGCCGACTGGTCGTCGAGATCCGTGGCGACCAGGGGGTAAGTAATCGTGGAAAGATCCTTCAGACCAAAGAAGATCTGGTCAGACGTGTCACTCTCGTCGAGGTCGCTGAAATACTTGCCGGAGCCGGCATAGACCCAGGTCGTTCCTACGGAGTCACGGGTGGCGTCGGGAGATGCCGTAAAGGGATAGGCATCTTCGAACAGCGACACGACGTTGGGGGCCCAGGCCGCTGTGAGGTCCTGGTCGGGGATGTCGATGGCGAAGAGCTTTCCTTTCCAGGTCCCAGAGCCGTCATCGTAGGACGTGCCGAAATAGATCTTCTCCGAAACGTAGTCCTTGTCTTTGTCGATGGCGAGGATGTCCCCGACGATGTGGTTGTCGTCGACGTCGGCGTTGCCGTCGTGGAGACTGATCTTCTTCGCCAGGGCCCCGGTTTTGAGGTCGAGCAGAAAGACGTAGCCGGTACCGGAGCGACCGATGTCCTGGGTGAGGTCGATGCGGCTTTTGGGTTGGTCCGTAGACCCCGAGCCGATAGCCAGGTACCAGTTTCCGTTCGTCGTCTTGCCGCCGGTTCGGATGATGGAGGGAAAGGTGGTGGCAAAGCCCATGTCGGCATGGGAAAACTCCCACATCGGCACCGGGGACTCCGGATCGGTGATGTCGATGGCGTAATAGGACGAGTACCCGGTTCCGGCCAGCGGGGGTGTGGGACTGCCCCCGTCGCAGGCGCCTCCGAAGCGCATGCCGCCGATCAGGACCGTCTTCCAGCTCCCCGCTTTACGGGCTTCGCCAGGGTCGTCGCAGGAAGCATCGACTGCGGTGTCGCAGCCGAGGCTGGCATCGACCAGGCGCACCGAGAGATCGTTGTAGTAGATGTGGCAACTGCCGTAATCGGGGTCGGCGAGGTACTGCAGGTAGGGCAAGGCATTGTAGGGGATATAGCCCCAGACCTCCTCCCCGAGTTTGTCGGTGGCTGTGGCCGCGGCGGTGACGCCATAGGCATTCTGGAACTTGGCCTTGACCCCCTCAGCCAGACCACTGTCGACCAGATAACCGACCCGGAACGCGTGGAGCATGCCGTCGTTGGCGCCGACGAAAGCGATGGAGGAGCGATGTTTGTAGGTATCGCTGGAGACATACTGATAGTAAGTGTTGTCGCCGTAGTCGATGTGGTAGGTGTTGGCCGGCGTTCCGGAGAGGACCTTGGGGGTCGAACTGATGACGTCGCCGAGTTTCCAGACGTTGCCGTTGGTGTCGCCGCCGCTCACCCCGATCCGCCGGTCACGGAAGGTGCCGTTGGGAGTCGCCCCGCAGGCGCTGTCCCCCGACACCCCGGTTTCCAGACATTCGCCCCGGATATAGCCGATGATCTCGTTGGCGGTGAAGGCGCCGGCGCCGGCATTCAGCGCATTGACCAGATCAGAGTCCATGCCCGTCGTGAATAGCGTGGGGGAAAAGGTCGTTGCCGTCGTCGCATCGGAACTGTCGACCCGGAGGAGCTTCTTCGAGGTGAAAATGGTGCGGTCCGAAGGGTCCGTAAGGGCGAGGGCCTCCCCCCCCTCCCAGTTGTAGCTGATGTCCGAGAAGGTGACAAGATCATAGTCGGAGCAGGTTCCCAGGTCCCCGCCGGTGCCGTCGGCGTCGGTTTCGAACAGGGCGGCCTTCGATTCGTTGACGCTTTCGTCGAAGAAGAAGCGCACGACCTTGTCGTTGTCAAGTTCCAGTTCGTGGTCGACGGTGGGGGAGTCCTCGCGCAGGTTGTCCTGGGGGTCGATCCACAGGTTCTGCGTGTACCCGACCCAGGAGACCTCCCTCTCCCCCTCCTGCTTGACCGGCAGAAAGTAGGCCTGGATCATGGAGCCGATTCCCCGCGACGAGGTGGTGAGAACGGAGACCGCCGTCCCCGAGGCGGCCTGGGCGAGGATGTCCTCCAGGGCCTGGATCAGTGCCGTCTCCAGGTCGGAACCGCTCGCCGCCTGGTAATACCCCCCCCCTCCCGCGAGGGCCGCCGCCTCGAGTTCCGTGTTGTTGCTGGTCCCCATGGTGTTGACGATAAAAGTGTGCACGTTCTGCGTCCCGGCGGAATCGGGGTCTCTCAGGTCGGTGGTGTAGCCGTAGCAGGCGTTCTGCTCCAGGGGATCGCTGGCAGTGCAGTCGGCGGTGGCGGAAAAGTCAGTGCCGCTTACGTCGGTGCCGGAGCTGATGACCAGCACGTAGTTCTTCCTGCAGGGCACCTCGTCGATGGGGTCGCTGTTGGTGCAGCCGCTGTACCCCAACCCGTAGGGGTTGTCGAACCCGTAGTAGTTGATGACCCCGTAGAGTCCGTCGGCCAGGGGAGACGAATCGGAGGGGGTGGCGTTCTGAATCGCCGTATAGAACGAGGACGCAGTCGTCACCGGGATGCAAGAATTGGCCTCGACGATCGTCGAGACGCCCTGGTTCTTGAACTTGGTCATCCCCCAGCGGGCCCTGGGGTTGTTCGCATCCCAGAATTTGTGAAAAATCCCTACCTTGCCGTCCCACACGCCGTTGCCGTTATCATCCTCAAACCTGACCTCTCCATCCGCAGGTTCAAACAAACCATCGCTATCGTCATCTATGAATTCACCCTGATCCCAGATGTCGTTGCCGTTTGAATCCTGGAAAACCTCTTCTTCCAGTACGACCTTGACGGTATAGGAAGCAGAGCGATTGGTGGCGCCGGGCGCTTTTTTCAGCGACGTGATGGAAAAGGTCACCGTGTCGACCCACCCCCCGCACCCCTCGACCGAAATATCGAAGTCGGCATAGGTGATGTCGTTGTTGTTGTCCGGAGTGCCGCTGAGCACACCGGTGGCAGAGAGGCTCATCCAGGACGGCAGGCTTCCTGAGGAGACCGACCAGGTGTATGGCTCGCACCCTCCAGTGGCCACGATCTGGTAGCTGTAGAAAACCCCCTTGTAGGCGGTCGGCAATGGGGATGTGGAAAAGATCTCCACATGGCCGAGGGCCGTAACGACTTCGATGGTGAAATCGGCCGTCGTGACATCTCCGACCGAGTCCTGCAACTGGACGGTGATCGGGTAACTCCCAGCCGCCCCGGCGGCGATCGTTCCGCTGAAGACCCCGGAGGAATTCATGCTCACCCCGGAGGGGAGGGATCCGGCGACGATCGACCAGGTATAGGCAGGGGAGCCGCCTTGTGCCGACAGGGTGGTGGCATAGGGCTCTCCCTCCTGCCCGCCGGGCAGAGAGTTGGTCGTGACTGTCAGCCCTTCGACGATGGAGAGCTCGAAATCCTGGGTCAGGCTGTCGCCGCTGCTGTCCGAGAGGGTCAGGGTCACCGTGGAGGTCCCCGCGACTGTCGGGGTCCCGGAGATGTAGTAGTTCGTCACCGACCCGACGGTGGCCGTGCCGATCGAAAGGCCCGCCGGAAGCCCGGCGGCCATCCAGCTCAAGGCCCCGATCCCTCCCTGCCCGTGGAGTTCGAGGGTGTAAGGGTTGTCGAGGTTTCCGTCGGGGAGGGGGCTGACATGGTTGATCTTCAGGTCTTCGGGGGAGATGACGACGTTGCCGCTGATGGTGCTGGTTCCGGTGCAGGACGTGGAGGTCACCGAGACCTCAAAAGGGAAGCTCCCCGCGGCCGTCGGTGTTCCCGTCCAGGTGGCGACGCCGTTGGTGAGTTTGTTGTTGTACTTGCTGTAGGTCGGGCTTCCGAGCCAAGCCGGCATGGTGGTGGTCGTCCAGGTCGCCGTCTTGTTCGCCGCGTTCTCAGGAAGGGTCAGGGTCAGGGAAAAGGGGGATCCGACAGTTCCATTAAGAGAGCCGACCGTGATGGAGGAACAGGCCCCCGCCCAGGCCGACGGAACCAACTCCAGATTGTCCCAGAAGTCCGAAGCCGAAGCAAAGGCCCCCTTGGCCCCGTCCGAGACGGCTTGGGCATAGTCGGAAAGGAGCAGCTCCAGGCTTCGGGGGGCGACTTCGCCCACGTCCCCGGGCAGGACGTCTGACGACTCCATGGCAATGGGGACCGGGGGGCTGTCCAAAAGCGAACACGCATTGGGCACCGTCTCGGTAATGGTCAGGTTGCCGTTGTTGACCTGAAAAACACAGCCCGAGGTCGTATCGCTCCGGTCCGGCCAACTGGCGCCGCTGATGCTGACCAGGGTGTGGGCGTTTCCCTGTTTGGAGGCGGAATTGCCACCGATCAGAACCTTCTGCAGCACGTCGAACCGGGACATCGTCGCCCAGTTCATCAGTTTGCCGCGGAAAGGGGCGGCCGCGGGGCAGGTTTCCGTCGCAAGGTAGGAGCGGCTGGGGCTCCCCGAGGTGTTGAGCAGTTCCTCGAACTTGTTGCTCGAGTAACTGTAGCAGCCCGTCGGATGGAAATAGCCGATGTAGTCCTTGCTGGAGTCGTAGTCTTCCGGGTACGCCGAATCCATCATGTCGTTGGAATTATCCATCAAAATCATGATGTTCGGCGCCACGGTGCGGGTCACATACGGGGGCGCGCTGCAGTAGCTGTCCATGGCGGCGTGGAGGACGCCCGGGGCCGCAAAGAACAGGGTCAGCAACAGGGTCAGCAGGTATCTCATGCCTCTAGCCTCCTTTTACCCGGCGAAGCGGTACAGGGCGGAGTTCTCTGCCCGGGTTCTGTTAGGACCGGTCACCGTGGCGCTGATCCGGAAGAATATGGCCGTGCTCGACAGCCCCCCCGCCGAGCGGGCGAATTCGAGCCGCCCGCCTGGCAGGGCCTTGCTGAAGAGCCGCTCGATGGTCACCATGGCGCTGAAATTGCCGCCGAGAACCGTCGAGCCGAGATTCATGGTGGTGGTGCATTCGCTGTTCTGGTTGAGGATCGCCGTATCGAGCTTGTAGCCCAGGTCGTTGCCGGCGCTATCGACGCAATTGACATCGGGCAACACATCGGCCACCGGCTCTCCCCAGAGGGTCAGGTTGACGGCGTCCTTCATCACGTTGATCGCCCCGTCGGCCGCCTCTTCGGCAGTGGCGTACCCCTTGCCCGCGGTAGAGAGTTGGGTCGACTGGCTGACGACGTAAAGCACCCCGGTAACCATGGCCATGATCGCGAAGCTCATCAGCAAGGCAAGGATCAGGGCGATGCCCCGCTGGTTTCCGAGACGGCCTGGGCTCATTTGAGGTTTCTGGGGGCGATGTTCAGGGTGAGTAGTTTCCACCGGTACCTCCTCTGTTCTGCGGTCAAAGCGACGTCCCGACCCGAGTCGATTGTGGCCTCCCCCACCCGCACGCTGGCCAGGGGGTAGGTATAGTCCGGGTCGGGGCTGCCGGACTGCACCAGGATATAGACCCGAACCTGCTTGAGGCGCTTGCGCAGGTTGTCCGCACTATAGCCGTTGGCGTGATCGGCGCCGCCGTCATCCCAGTCATCGATGGTGCCGTCCTCGTCTTTGTCCAGGCCGAAGGTGACCTGAAAATCCCGAACGCAGGCCAGAAGCGGACTCGGCGTGCTCAGGGGATCATCGTTGTCATCGGCCTTTCTGCTCTCGGCCCGCAGCAGGCTCCTGGTTCCGGGAGCGCACACCCCGGGGTCGTTGCTCCCGGCGTCATCCGGCAGGTAATACTTGACGACGTAATAGGGTTTCAGGTCAGCGTGGTCATCATCGTCGCTACTTCCCTGGCCATAGAGGCCATATACCAGGGTTCCGATCTCCGCCCCCGAAAAGGTCGTCCCCCCGTCAACCGTGGTGATGCGCTCGTCGACTGCCACGGCGGCGGGATCGGCGTAATTGTAATTGAATTTGAACAGCCACTTTCCCCCCTCGGTCAAAAGGGCCTTGGTATCGGGCTGCATCATTATCACCCGATCCCCCGCCTCGATGTTCTCCCGGGAGTCCGACCACTGGGCGAAGGTGGGGTCGACAGCATCCATGTAGGTCCAGCCCATAGACTGTCGGGAGTTGACCCCCAGGGCGGTTCCCATGAGGGTCAAAGAATCCGACCCGCCGAAACGGTCGCCCTCCGATCCCTTCACCGCTCGGGGGTTGAGAACGTCGCCGTCGCCGTCGGTGGCCCCGCCGTAGTCGTTGGCAAGGCCGTAGCCCGTGGAGCTGATATCCCTTTCGAGCAGGGTTTTAACGATGCCCAACTCGATATCGGCTCCGGCCACGTTGTACTCGCGGGTCGAATGCTTCATCTGCGTAATGAAGGCGCCGTAGGCCCCGCCCATAATCACGGAAAAGATCCCCACCGTGATGAGCATCTCGGTGAGGCTGAACCCCCTCTGGTCGTTACGGCAAGTCAGGATAGCCAAAAGCCTGCGGAAACCGTGCATCCCTCGCGGTGCGCTCCGCTGAATCGATTCAGCCTTCATCACGACCTTCCTCTAAAGAGCCCGGTGCTTGTAGATGGCGGACTTGTTTTCGATGGTTTTGTCCCCGAGTTGGGAAGAAACGGTGATTTCCACTTCCTTGAGGTCGTTGGTCTTGGCATTGACCTCCCAGGAAAGGGAGAAGGATTTTTCCGCTCCGCGCAATCGGACCAGGCGGGTCGCGGAGTGCGGGGTCGTCACCGTTCCGCTTTCTGTCGTGGTGGTGGTTTCGGTCAAGGAGGATGCCTCGAAATCTGCGGCGAAAAGATCTTCGGCCAATTCCTTGGTCAGGCGCACGGCTGCGTTTCGGACATCGTTGTCGAGGTTCGTCCGCATGACCGTGAGGGTCGCCGCGGTCAGCCCGAGAATGGAGACCGAAAGGATGAACAGGGCGATCATCATCTCCACCAGAGTGAACCCCTTCATCTCATGCGAGAAGGGTTTTCGACCCGAACCGTTTCCTTTTCCCCACAACTTATCTGGCATCGCACGCTCCATCTATCCAGACCCCCTCCCTGATCCTGACCGCACTGATCACCACGCAGCGAGGAGGTGAAACCTCGTGAAGCCGCAGTACGAAGGTGGCGTCCGTAGTCGACCAGTTCCGGTCCCGGGCCATACCGTTTCGGCCATAGAGCAGGACCTCACCCGTCGGATTGGCAGCCGCCCCCTTGGTCACCGTTGCCCCCTGGGGCAGATCCTTGACCCTCGGGCCGCTCTCTTCGGCAGCGCCCTCGTACTTGAAAAATTCTTTGGCACCCGTTTGATCGTCGTTGAACTCAAAGAGGGTGTATTGCGATGCTGAATCGAAGCGAATGCCAAAACCGTGATTGGCATGATCGGGGTCCGAAGGGTCGTCCGGAGTCGAACGGGTCACCGCGTTCTGTCGAACCCACTGCAAATCGGCGAGTAATTCGCGCGATGCCGCGGTGAGCCTGTACTTATCCAGAAACCCGCTGCCCAGATAGGCGATGCTCGCGAGAATTCCGGCGACCGCGATGCCGATCAGCAGCTCCATCAGGGTGAAACCCTTCTGGCTTTTCAAATTGGTCTGATGGGTGACCCCCATAAAATTCTCCAAAAATTATCTTCAAAAACCAGAAGTGCAAAATGCATTCCGACGCCAACACCAGCCTTAAGCTACTGGTTTTTTTGATTGTTTTTGCCAACAGGACGGCCTCGCCCCCCCGGAGGTGCGCAACTTTTGCATACCTGCCGCGCAGACATTTCACAGCTCCCGCGGCCGGTCAGTCCTGATCGACATCGTACTCCTTCAATTTGTAGAGCAGGGCCCGCAGGCTGATCTCCAGGCGTTTGGCGGCGTGGGTGCGGTTGCCTTCGGTGGCCAAAAGGGCCTTGCGGATATATTCCCGCTCCATCCGCTCGATGGCCTTTTTCAGGGAGAGGTCCTCCGGTAAATCCCGCTCCTGCCGGCGCACCTCCCAGGGCAGGTCGGAGAGCCCGATCTGCTCGTCCCGACAAAAGATCAGGGTTTTTTCCACGAAATTGCGCAGCTCCCGGATGTTCCCGGGCCAGGGGTACTGCCGCAGCATCTCCATGGCCTCGGCGGTAAGGGTCGGTACGGGGCGCACCTCCCGGGCGGCGAGCTGGCGGCAGAAGTGATCGACCAGCGGAGGGATGTCCTCGGGACGCTCGCGCAGAGGGGGAATGCGGATCTCGACCACGTTGAGACGGTAGAAGAGGTCGATGCGGAACCGCCCCTCGTTGCATTCCTCGGTCAGGTTGCGGCCGGTGGCGGCCAGCACCCGCACGTTCACCTCGCGCGGACGGGTGTCCCCGACGCGGCGCAGCTCCCTTTCCTGAAGAACCCGGAGCAGCTTGGGCTGAAGCTCCAGGGGCATCTCCCCGATCTCGTCCAGGAAGAGGGTCCCCCCTTCGGCCGCGCCGAACAATCCCTGTCTCTCCCGGTCCGCCCCGGTGAAGGCCCCCTTGACGTGGCCGAACAGCTCGCTCTCGAGCAGTCCGGAGCTGATCGCGCTGCAGTTGACGGCCACGAAGGGGCGTTCCTTGTCCAGGCCCAGGTCGTGCACGGCCCGGGCCACCACCTCCTTGCCGGTCCCGGTCTCGCCGGTGATCAGTACCGGGGATGAGGCGCCGGCGACTTTTCTCACCAGCTCCATGATCCCTTCCATGGCCGCACTGGCGAAGACCGGTGCTCCTCCGTCCTTGCCCCCGGAGAGTTCCCTTTTCAGCAGGGCGTTCTCCCGCTTCAGGCGCAAGCGCTCTTCGGCCTTGCGCAAAGTCAGGATGACCTCGTCGGTCTTGAAGGGCTTGGAAATGAAGTCGTAAGCCCCCCGCTTCATACACTCGATGGCGGTGTCGATCGAACCGTAGGCGCTCATCATGATCAGAGTCGCGGTGCAATGCCGCTTTCCGGCCTCCTCCAGAAAAGCGAGCCCGTCCATCCCCGGCATGCGGATGTCGCACAGGGCCACGTCAAAGGATTCCTTTTCCAGCTGGGAAAGGGCCTCCTCCCCGGTGGCCGCCTCGGCGACCAGGTACCCCTCCTTTTCCAGCACCATGCTGAGCATGTGGCGCATGGCGGACTCGTCGTCGATGACCAGAATCTTTTTCCCCGTTTCCTGCATAACCGGCTCTACCCCTCCCCCTGCGCTTTGGATATCGGAAAATGCACGGTAAAAACGCAGCCGCTGCCCGGCTCGGATTGCACTTCGATGCGGCCGCCGGCCTCGTCCAGGACCCTGTGACAGACGAAAAGGCCCAGCCCCCGCCCCCGCCCGGGCTCCTTGGTCGTGAAGAAGGGGTCGAAGATGTGGGCCATGGTCTCGCCGTCCATCCCCTCCCCCTCATCTCTCACCGAAATCCATGCTCCCTCCTTCACCACCCCGGCGGCGAGGCTAACAGCCCCTCCCGGGGGTGAAACGTCCCTGGCGTTGAGAAGCAGGTTGACGAAAACCTGGAGCAGCTTGTGGCGAGCCATGGTCACCGCGGGAAGCATCGCGGGGAGCTCCCCGTCGACGCTGAGCCCCTCGAAAGCCCCCTGATGCTGCAGAAGGTCCCTCGCCTCGACGAGTGCGGCCAGGGGGTCGAAGGATTCCTCGTCCCCCCCGCCGGGGGCGGCATAGTCGAGCAGGTCCTTCACCAGCCGGTCGATGCGCCGGGCTTCGCCCAGGCTCCGATCCGCGATCTCTCTTTCCCGGCCTTCGGGCAGTTCCCCTCTGAGCAGATCGAGGTAGCCGACGACGGCCCCCAGGGGGTTGCCGATCTCGTGAGCCATGCCGGCCGCCAGGTGCCCGACGGAGGCCATTTTCTCGGAACGGACCAGGTCCTCCTGGGTCCGCCTCAGATCCTCGTTGGTCCGCTGAAGCGAGGAGATGTACGCCTCTGTCTCCCTGCGGCTGTCTGCGAGGGCCCCGGTCATGGCGTTGAACGAGCCGGCCAGTTGGGCGATCTCCCGTGGGCCCTCCACCGGGAGGACCTCCGCCAGGTTTCCCGCGGCGACCCGGCGGGTGCCCTCCATGAGGCGTCCTATCGGCCGCACAACCGTCCGGCTCAGAAGATAGAAACCGAAACCCACCATGACCGTCCCGAAAAGGAGGGCGTAGGCGAGTACCAGGGTCCTCCCTCCGAATATCCTGGCCCGAACGTCCCCGAGGGAAAAGCGAACCTGCAGAGCTCCAGCGAAGGAGCCTTCGGCCAGGACCGGGGCGGTGGCCACGACGAAACCGTCCCCCCCGGTGACGGAAAAAATTCCCGTGGGCGGATAGTGAACCTGGATCTCGACCCGGCGCGACTCCCTGACCTGGGCGAGGTCAGCCAGGTCCAGGGAAAAGGCTCCCAGGCTTGCCGCGGAGGAGACGGGGGACAGGTTGCGGTCGACAGCCCCCCAGCCCAGGTTGGGAGGGAGGGAGCCCGCAAAGTCCTGCAGCCGCCGGGTGCGACCCCTCAGGTCGGCCTCTGCCGGCCCCCCATCGGCCATGGTCGCGGCGAGAGTCCTGGAAAAAACCTCCATGGTCGCGACTGCGTGACTGACCCGCTGATCGAGCAGGGCGCTTTCTGTGAGACGCAGAAAAAGAAACCCCGCAAACAGAAGCGCGGCTCCTGCAAGGAGAAGGATATGAAGCAGTATCTGGGCGCGAAGCCCGAAGGTGTTGGCCACCGGATCCCCCCAAAAACGCATGCGTTCCCCGATGCTGCCCAGGGCCATGACAGGCGGCCCAAAGATACCACAGGGTTACCATGACAACAACCTTAGCAGGTCCTAAATCTAAACTTTAAAGGGGAATTATCCGAAACGAATAGAAACAAGAGCCTGACGAGAAAAAGAGGGCCAAGAGTCAACAGAACGGCTTTTCAAAAGCCCGGGCTTCCCGGCTTCGTATTTGGGCCCTCTCTCTTTCGCAAAAATCGACAAGAAAGGCTCCCAACGACTTGACAATCCCCGTTTGCGTTGGAGAATAATTTTCTCTTTACAACATTTCGGGTTTCACGTATACACTGTTTTGACGAATCATTCGGGGGTTTATCTATGGAACGAAAATACCAGATCCCTGCCAAGAACGCCGATCACGTAGACGTTGGCCAATGGGTGGAAATATTGGAGGCTTACGGCAAGGCCGAAAGCCAGGACGCCATTCAGGTCAAGAGCATGCGGGTCGGCGGCAAGACCATGGTCTTTGCCGGGATCCATGACAAGGGCGGGTCGTCGAAGTCCCTTCGGCCCCACGAGGTAGAGGTCATCTTCGTGGTCCGGGGACGGGACCAGACCCAGTTCAACATCCGCTTCCGTTCCTGAAGCACCATCCATCGATCTGAACCAAAAGGCCGGGCGCATGCCCGGCCTTTTTCTATTCGAGACACGCTATCAGGCGAATCTCCGAGACAAAGAAACGGTCCGATGCTACGGGCGCTCTCCGCCGCCCAGGGACGAGCAACGGAGACCCAACGGAGGGCCCCGCACCGAGGCCAGGAAGCGTCGGCGGGCTAGGCGGACTTCTTGAGGCGCCGCCGCAGGGTGAACGTTTCGGAGAGGGAGTACAACACCGGCACAACGACCAGGGTCAGCAAGGTGGCAACGGCCAGCCCGAAGATAACGGCGATCGCCATCGGCCCCCACCATGCCGCCGACTCGCCCCCGATCTCCCAGCTGAAGGAGCGGAAATCGAAGCTGACTCCTACCGCCATCGGCAAGAGGCCGAGAATGGTCGTCACCGCTGTCAACAGCACCGGCCGGAACCGGACGGTCCCCGCCCGGACCAGGGCGTCGCGCAGTTCCATCCCCTGCCCCCGCAGCTGGTTGACGTAGTCGATGAGCACGATGGCGTTGTTGACCACCACCCCGGCGAGGGAGATGACCCCGATGCCGGTCATGATGATGCCGAAGGGGGTCGCCGTCAGCATCAGGCCGAGAAAGACCCCGGTCAGGGATAAAATCACCGAGGTCATGACGATCCCCGCCTGCCGGACCGAGTTGAACTGGGTGAGGAGCACCAGGGCGATCATGAAGACCGCGGCGACGAAGGCCTTGCTCAGAAAGGCGGTCGCCTTCTGCTGCTCCTCCTGCTCGCCGGAGAAGTCGATGCGGTAGCCGCCGGGGATATCGAGACCGGTCAGGCGCCGCTGCACCTCGGCGAGCACCTCGTTGCTGTTCCGGCCGTAGGTGTTCGCAGAGAGGGTCACCACCCGCTTCTGGTTGATGTGACGGATGGCCCCGAAACCGGAGCCGATCTCGAGGCGGGCGACGGTGGAGAGGGGGACCGGGTCGCCGCCAGCGGTGGGAACCAGCAGGTTCTCGATATCGCCGAAGCCCTGGCGCCGATCTTCGGGGAGACGGGCGACGATGTCGTACTCGTCCTTTCCTTCCCGGTAAACCCCGAGTTTGCTGCCGCTGATGGCGGCCTTCACCGTCTGCGAGATGTCTGCGGTGGAGAGGCCAAGGAGGGTCGCCTTCTCCCGGTCGACCTGCACCCTGATCTCCGGCTTGGCCTTGGAGAGGTCATCCTTGAGGTCGACCAGCCCGGGGACGTCGCGGATCAGCATCCTCGCCTGCTGTACGAGGGCATCGAGGACCTCGACTTTCTCCCCGCTGATCTCGATGTTGACCGGCGGCCCGGTCGGCGGCCCCTCCTTCTGCTTCTCGGCCTTTATGTCGGCCCCCGCGACGCCGGAAAGGGCCTCCCGGATCCGGGCCAGGACCAAGTTCGAATCCTCGTGGCGGTCGTGCCGGTCGACGAAGTCGAGGGAGACCTTGCTCTGGTGTGACTGGCCGGCGGTACCGCCGCCCATTTCCGAGGAACTGCCGACCCCGACCTCGGCGATGGCGTAGCGCACGTCCCCCTCCTGTGCGGCCGCCTCTTCGGCGATGCGGGCGAGGGCGTCGGAGGAATCGAGGCTCGTCCCCTCGGGGGCCTTGATCTCGACGAAGGCGCGGTTCGGCTCGGTGTCGGGGAAGAGTTCGACGCCGTGGCCGAGAGCCCCGTAGGCGGCGACGATCGCCACCAGCAGGGCCAATGCGCCGCCGACGATCAGGCCTCTGTGATCGAGGGAGAATTCGAGAAGGCCCCGGTAAAGGCGGATCGCGAGGGTGGAGCGCTCCCGACTCGTCCCCTTCGGCTCTTTGACCCGCATAAAGACCGCGCAGAGAACCGGGTTGATGACCAGGGCGACGAACAGGGACGCGGAGAGGGTCACGATAAGGGTCAGGGGAAGGTACTTCATGAACTCCCCCATGATCCCCGGCCAGAACATCATCGGAGAAAAAGCGCAGAGGGTCGTCAGGGTCGAGCTGATGACCGGCCAGCCGACTTCGGCCGCGGCCGTTCTGGCCGCGGCGATGCGGTCCATCCCCTCCTGCATGTGCCGGTAGATGTTCTCCACCACGACGATGGCGTTGTCGACCAGCATCCCCAGGGCGAGGATAAGGCTGAAGAGGACGACCATGTTGAGGGTGATCCCCATCGCCTGAAGCACACTGAAAGAGATGAGCATCGAGAAAGGGATCGCCAGGGCGACGAAGAGAGCATTGTTGAGCCCGAGAAAGAGAAAGAGGACGACAACCACCAGGATCAACCCGGTGAGGATGTTGTTCTCCAGATCCGAAACCATGCGCCGGATGTCCTTCGACTCGTTGAGAGTCACCGACAGTTCCACCCCTGGCGGCAGCAGGTCCCGGGCCCCCTCGAGCAGGCCGAAGACCTGGTCGGAGATGGCGATGATGTTTTCCCCCGTGCGTTTTTTGATCGCCAGGGTGACGCTCTGCTTGCCATTGAGGCGGGCGTAGCTGGTGTGGTCCTCGAAGGTGTCGCGCACGACGGCCACGTCCTTGAGGTAGATGGGGCGCTCGTCCCGGGTGACCAGGATCAGGTTGTCGACCTGGTCCGGGTCGGTGAATTCGCCGGGGATGCGCAGCAGGTACTTGCCCTCGCCGATGTCGATGCTGCCGCCGGGGATGTTGACGTTCTCGCGCCTGATAGTGGAGAGGATCTCGGCGAAGGAGAGGCGATAGGCGGCCATCCGGTCGGGATCGAACTCGACCCGGATCTCCCGCTCGCGGGCGCCGGTGAGGTCGACCTCGAGGACCCCGGGGATCTCCTCGACCCGGTCCTCGAGTTCTTCGGCGACCCTCTTCAGGACCGGCTCGCCGACATCCCCGGAGACCGCCACCATGAGGATAGGGAACTCCGAGAGGTTGATCTCGATGATCGAGGGGTCGTTCTCGAGGTCGTCAGGGAGGTCGCCCTTGGCCTGATCGACCTTGTCCCGCACTTTCTGCAGGGCGTCGTCGATATCCACGTCCGGGGTGAACTCGACGGTGATCATCGAGGAGCCCTCGGCGCTCACCGAGCGGATCTCCTCGACCCCCTTTAGCCCCTTCAGCTTGCGTTCGATGGGGAGCGTTATGAGGGTCTCGATGTCGGCCGGCGCCACTCCCTCGTGGGAGGTCACGACCAGCACGTTGGGGATGGTGATGTCGGGGGTCGATTCGCGCGGCAGAGTCGCGTAGCTGAAAATGCCGACCACAATGAACATCAGCATCAGCACGAAAACGGTGCGACGGTTATGGATGGCGGCGTTGGAGATCAGCATTTCAGTGCCCCTCGCTGACCGCCGCGCCGTCGGTCACCAGTTGCTGCCCCTTGACGATCAGCTTCTCCCCGGAAGCCAGGCCTTCCACGATCACGACACGGTCGCCGACCACCGGCCCCGCCACCACCACGCGACGCACGGCTCTCCCCTCTTCGGCGACGTAGACCACCTTGACGCCGTCCTGGTCCACCAGGGCATAAAGAGGAACCGCGATCACGCCTTTCAGTTCGCGGCGGACAAAAGCGGCCTTGACGATCATGCCAGGCCGGAGCGAGCCGGCGCTGTTGTCGATGGCGATCTTGGCCCGGTAGGTCCGGGTGACCGGGTCGGCCTTGTAGGCCAGGTGAATCACCTTTCCGGAGAGCCGGGGCGGCGCCCCCCGGCCGATCGAGGCCGCCTCCACCTCGACCCCGTCTCCGACCGCGAGGTCGGCGACATCCTTCTCCGGAACGTCCACCAGGACCTTGAGGCGATCGACCTGCACCACCACGGCGACCGGGTCCCCCACCCCGACGTACTCCCCCAGGTCGATGAGCAACTCGTCGAGGACACCATCGACGGGGCTCCTGAGGGAACTCTTCTCCAGGGCGACCCGGGAGACCCGAAGGTTGGCTTCGGCCACCTTCAGGGCCTGAACTGCGTCCTCGTACTCCTGCTGGCTGACGAGCTTCTTCTCCACCAGTCCCTGGCGCCGCTGCAGGTGCTGTTTCAGCCGATCGTATTCGGCCTGGTCGCGGGCCACCTTCGCCTCCAGGGTATCGAGGTCGAGGCGCAGGATCGACTGCCCCTGCTTCAGGCGGTCCCCCTCTTCCGGCCCTATCCAGCGAACAGAACCTGGGATTTCCGCTGCCAGGGTCAGATCTTCCCAGGCCTCGAGGGTCCCCGGCAGGGTGAAATTCTCTCGGTGGTCCGCCGCGGTGACGGTCGCTAAGGTCACGTTGGTCACCTTTTCCCGGGGCGTCCCTTCCCCGTTCGTTCCGCTCTCGGCATCCTTGCCGCATCCCGAAAGAGCGGCCAAAGCCAGGCAGCCCAGGACCAGAGCCCGGGTCATCGTCCTATTCATGAAATTGCTCCTTGTCGAAAGTTTTGACCGTCACCCCGAGACGCTCCAGGTTGTTCCCCATGGCCCGGTGCAGGCTTGCAAGCCCGCGGTTGACATCGGCCTGGGCGGTGATGTTGCGGATTCGGGCGTCGATCACGTCGTCCTGAAAGTCGAGAATGCGAAAGGTATCGGAGAGTCCCTCGACGAGCCGCTCCATCTCCTGCTTCAGGGTCAGGTCGGCAAGAGCCTCGAAGCGGCCTGCGACCCGGACCCGCTCCAAGCCCCGCTTGACGCGGATCAGAGCGTTGATGATCTCGGTCTCGACCGTCGTCTCCAAACCCTTGACGTCATAAACGGCCTGACGCTTTTCGAGTCTGGAGCGGTCGTGAAGGGCCTTGGCGGCCCGGTTTTCAAGGGGGTAAGAGAAACCGACCCCGGCAAACCAGCCGTACCCGTCGGCACCGGCCATGCCATCGAGGGAGTCGATGTAGTCCCGCCGTGAGGAGGTTCCTGCCCCGTCCTCCCCGGAGAGGCCATTGACGGCAAGGGTCGCCTGCAGGTCGAGCCGGGGAAGGGTCTGGTTGCGATCGAACTCGAGGCGGATCTGCCGGTTTTCCACCTCGAGCCGGCGGCTCGCCAGGTCGGGCCGGTCGTCGAGCGCCTGTTCGAGAGCCTGCTCCACTTGGGGAAAGGGCTGATCCGGTCCGGGCATCGGCTCGGTCCGGTAGAAATTCCGGCTCAGAGGGTACTCCTGCTTGATCCCGAGCAGGCCCTTGAGCCGGTTCCCGGCGGTTTCCACCTCCTGCCGCGCCAGAAGCACCAATTCGTCTCGCGCGGCGACGGCGGTCTCCGCTTCCTGGACTTCGGAGACGGGGATGATCCCGGCCTCGAGCTTCTCCCGGTTGCCCTCCAGCAGTTCCTGCGCCAGATCTCTGGACTCGATGCGGTAGCGGTAGGTCTCGATCGCCTGGGCGAGATCGAAGTACCCGGACTCGATCGCCTCTGCAACCCTCTGGGCCTGATCGAGATAGCCCAGGGTCGCATGCCGGCGCCGCGTGTCGGCGATGCGCAGGTCGGCGGTGTTGACCGACGATCCAAAATCCCGCAGCAGGGGCTGGGTCAGGTCGAGCAACAGGGCGGTTGCATACTCGGGACTGCGGCCGCTCTGGGCAAGATTGTCGCTGCTGCGCGCGGTCTGCAGGGACAGGCGCCCGTCAAGGCCGGTTCGGAAAACCTTGCTCAAACCGGCCTCAGCAGCGAGGCTTCTACCCTCCTGATCGATGAGGGGAACCCTTTCTGGCTGCCGGTTGCCCTGGGCGGAAACGGCGGCGTCGACGCTGACATCGAAGCGCGCCTCTGCTGCCGTGTGGTCGCGATCGGCGATGGCAGGGTTCAGCGCCCCGGCCCGCAGGTCGAAGTTCTGTTCCAGGCCGAGTTGGACAGCGGTCCGCAAGGGCATCACGGGCCACTCGTCGAGTCCCTCAATATAGTCTTTCGCCAGCGACGGCGGCGCCGTCAGAGGGGACAGGGCCAGAATCAGCCCCAGGACCTTTATCCAAACACTAAATCGTTTCATATTGATCAAATAATCCTCCAGTGGGACCGGACCAGGAAGGGGATTGCCCCTCAGACATCATCAAACCGCATCCTGATCTGATCGAGAATATCCTGCTCGGGACGGGTTTCTTTCCCCTGTGGCCCGAGGCCGTTGAGAGCCTGGATCAAAAGGGTCCGCATTCCGGCCTCGACTTCCCGGCGATCCTGAAGATATCCCGCGTACCAACCGGAAAGAGAGACCAGGTAGAGAGCATAAAAATGGCCGGTCGCCCAGAAGGTTTCACTGCCCTCTTTCAATTCCCCGCGCCCTTTGGCCCGTTCCAGGACCTCGCCGATCCCCTGCAGGTAACGGTCTTCCAGTTGCTTCGATTTCCCCGGGGAGGGCTCCTTGGGAAAGGCGATCTCCCGCGCCATCAGGCGGCCGAACTCGTGGTTTCGGGTGACGAAATCGAACTGGCTCATGAACAGCGTCATCAACTGCTCCAGGAGGGGAGCCTCCGGATCGAGAGTTTCAGCGAGGGTTTGGAAAGCGTATTCGACCTCTTCCTCGCAGTAGGCCAAAAATATATCGTCTTTCGCCTTGAAATAGCCGTAAATGGTCCCTTTTCCCACACCGGCCGCCCGGGCCAGCTCCTCCATGCTCGTCCCTTCGAACCCCTTTTCGGAAAAGAGCCGGAGGGCCGCCTCAAGGATGGCCTTGCGGGTTTCGCGTTTCTTTGCTGCTCGGATGCCGCTCATATGTCTCCCCAAAAAGTCGACTACGGTCGGATATTACGTTCCAGGAGGACCGGGGGTCAAGAATTATCGACCGCGGTCGACTTTTAAAACCGCTCCCGTTTCCACCGGCATCTCCCCGCCTGCGCTAAAAAAGACGTTTTCCCCCGCGCTCCGTTTGCCTATAATGGGTAGCCATGAACCCTCTCCAGCTGATCGCCAAATACCACCCTCCGGGGTCTGCGCGGTATCGCATCCTGGTCGACCACAGTACCCGGGTGGCCCGCAAGGCGGTGACCGTCGCCAAGCACATCGGCCTCGCCGATGCAGAGGTCCGCTTCGTCGAGGAAGCCGCCCTGCTCCACGATATCGGCATCCATTTCACCGATGCACCCGAGCTGGGATGCCGGGGCGACCTGCCGTACCTGGCCCACGGCTACATGGGCCGCGAACTCCTCGAAAGTGAGGGTCTGCCCCGTCACGCCCTCGTCTGCGACCGCCATATCGGAGTCGGACTCTCCCCCGAGGACATCTACCGGCAGGGCCTGCCCCTTCCGCACCGGGACCTGCGCCCGGTCTCCCGGGAAGAGCAGATCGTGGCTTATGCCGACCTCTTCTTTTCCAAGCACCCCGACCGCTCCCATCGCGAGCGATCCCCGGATCAGGTCCGCTCCTCCCTCGCTCGCTTCGGCCCCGACAAGGTGGCCGTCTTCGAGCTCTGGCACGCCGGCTTCCGCCCCGGTTAGTCGATCTTTTTTTGCTACAATTCACATGAGACGTCCCCCGCGCCGCCCCTTCGCCCCCGGCAGATGCGCATTCAGTCGCGAGGACTGCATGGACCCGTGGTTGCAACAGCTCACCGCCTGGCTCCCCTCCGGGGGACCCTACTACGTTCTAGTGGGCCTGATCTCCTTTTTCGAATCGCTGGCCGTGGCCGGGATCTTCGTCCCAGGCAGCGTTCTGGTCGTCTTCGCCGGGTTCCTCGCAGCCCACGGCAAGGGGGCGTACGCCCCCCTGGTAGCCGTTGCCGCCTTCGGGGCGATCATAGGAGACCTCCTCAGTTATTGGCTGGGGGCGCGTTTCGGGGGGGTGCTGCGAAACTGGCCGGTGATCCAGAAGCGCCAGGAAACCCTTCACAAAGCGGAAGTTTTTTTTCTTGAGCACGGCGGTAAAAGCGTCTTTCTCGGCCGTTTCGTCGGTTTTCTGCGCCCCTTCATCCCCTTCGTCGCCGGGGGGGCCCAGATGCGGCCCCCGGTCTTTGCCCTGTTCGCCCTGATCAGCGGGATCCTCTGGGGCCTTGCCTATCCCGGCCTCGGCTACTTCTTCGGCACAAGCTGGGACCTCGTCAAGCTCTGGACCGGGCGCTTCGGCCTGTTCGTGGCCGTGCTGACCCTGCTCCTCGTCATCTACATCTGGTTTTGGAAAAGCGCCGTCCCCCGACTCTACCGCCTCTGGACCCGGTCCCGGCGGCGCGCCGGGCTGAGATGGGCCCGCCTTCAAAGGCGCAGGCCCCTGGCGACCCTGCGGGACGATTACCCGGCCATTTACGCCTTCCTCGCCGATCGCTTCACCCTGCGCAGCGGCTCCGGGCTCTACCTGACCGTCGGCTTCGGCTTCAGCACCCTCTTCGCGATCCTATTTTTCTGGCTCGTCGGAGCCATCAACCTGCAACGAACGCTGGCGGCCTTCGACCTGCCGATCTACAGGATGATGCTTGACCTGCACCATCCTGCAACCGATCGCCTGATAACGGCCGTCACCTGCCTCGGCGACTGGCCGGTGTTGCTCATGACCACGGTCCTTCTGGTGGTCTGGCTGGTCCTTTTCAACCGTGATTTTTCAGCGGTCATCGTGGCGGTCGGAATGTCGGGGGGCTACCTGCTGGTGGTCCTGCTCAAGAGACTTTTCGACCGGCCCCGCCCGACCCCCTTCTTTGAAGCGATAGACCCGCTGTCGGCCAGTTTTCCCAGCGCCCACGCTTTCCTGGTCCTGATTCTCTACGGCTTGCTGGTCTATTTCCTGCTCGATGCCACGCGCGAAGGACAGAGCCGCTTTCACCTGGTCCTCGGCGCCACCTTCGTGGTTCTGCTGGTCGGATTCTCACGCCTTTACCTGGGAATCCACTGGTTCAGCGACGTCCTCGGGGGCTTCGCCCTGGCCGCCCTGTGGTTGACCTTCCTGGTCACCGCCGCTGAAATGCGCCGCCGCTACGGCGGCGAGTTCCCCTGGCGCCCGGGCGTGCAACTGCTCCACCTTCGTCGGCCGTGGCGAACCCTGGTGCTGGGCATGGCCACCCTCGCAACCCTTGGAGGGACCGCCGCCTACATCCTCTTCCGCCTGGCCGGGCTGTGATCCGAAGGCGCGAAGAAGAGCCGGAAGGGATTGCAAAAGGATCGGTTTTTCTCTAGGATTTGGCGACGCTCAATTCACGTCTCGGGAGAGCATTGAACAGATGATCAAAAGACTTCCGGCCGAATGGGAAGAACAGGACGGCATCCTGCTCGCCTGGCCTCATCCGGGGAGCGACTGGACCCCGATCCTTCACCTTGTGGAACCGGTCTTTACCGAGATTGCACGGCAGGCCGCCCGCTTCGGGAAGGTCCTGATCGTCGCCCACGACGCCTCCGCCGTCCGTGCCGGACTCGGCAGCGTCGGCGCCGATCACGAGCGGGTCCGTATTCTCGAGATTCCGAACAACGACACCTGGTCGCGGGACTTCGGGCCGATCACGATCCTGGAAAACGGCAGTCCCGTCCTGCTCGACTTCGGCTTCAACGGCTGGGGCCTGAAGTTCCCCGCCGACCTCGACAACCTGATCAGCCGGCGCCTCCACGCGGCAGGGGCCTTCGGCGCAGCCCCCCTGCGCACGACCGGGCTCGTCCTCGAGGGCGGAAGCATCGACAGCGACGGGAAAGGAACGATCCTGACCACCTCCGAATGTCTGCTCGGGCCCAACCGCAACCCCCACCTCGACCGCGGCATGATCGAGACGCGCCTGCGGGAGCACTTCGGGGCCGACCGCGTCCTGTGGCTCGAGAACGGATACCTGGCCGGCGACGACACCGACGCCCACGTCGACACCCTCGCCCGCTTCGCCCCCGGCGACGCCATTCTCCACATGGCCTGCGACGACCCGGAGGACGAACACTTCGAACCCCTCCGCCGGATGGCCGCGGAGTTGGAGCGTTTCCGAACCCCGGCCGGGGCCCCCTACCGCCTCCTCCCCCTGCCCTGGCCGAAGCCCCGGTTCGACGACGAGGGGCAGCGCCTGCCGGCCACCTACGCCAACTTTTTGGCGCTCAACGGCGCGGTGCTCGTCCCGACCTACGGCGATCCCGCCGACGAGGCCGCCCTGAAGACGATCGGACTGGCCTTTGCCGGCCGCGAAATCGTCGGCATCGACTGCTCGCCCCTGATTCTGCAGCACGGTTCGCTGCACTGCGTCACCATGCAGCTGCCCCGAGGAGTTCTGCCATGAACCGACTGACCATCGGACTGGTCCAGCAAAGCTGCCACGCCGACCGCCAGGAGAGCATCGCCCGCAGCCATGACGCCATCCGCAAGGCCGCCGCCGGAGGCGCCCGGCTGATCGTCCTTCCGGAACTGCACACCGGCCCCTACTTCTGCCAGAGCGAAGACACCGCCCAGTTCGACCGGGCCGAGACGATCCCGGGTCCCACCACCGAGGCCTTTGCGAGCCTGGCCCGGGAACTCGAGGTGGTCCTGGTCCTTTCACTCTTCGAAAAACGCGCCGCCGGCCTGTACCACAACACCGCCGTCGTCATCGAGAAGGACGGTTCCCTCGCCGGCCGATACCGCAAGATGCACATCCCCGACGATCCCGGCTATTACGAGAAGTTCTACTTCACCCCCGGCGATCTCGGCTTCGAACCGGTGGAGACCTCCGTCGGCAAGCTCGGCCTCTTGGTCTGCTGGGACCAGTGGTACCCCGAGGCGGCCCGGCTCATGGCACTGGCCGGGGCGGACCTCCTCCTCTATCCCACCGCCATCGGCTGGGACCCCCTGGACGAGCCGGAGGAGCAGGGGCGCCAGCTCGAGGCCTGGCAGACCGTGCAGCGAGGCCACGCCGTGGCCAACGGCCTGCCCCTGATCGCGGTCAACCGGGTCGGCTCCGAGGACGACCCGAGCGGACAGACAGCGGGGGCCCGGTTCTGGGGGCACAGCTTCGCCGTCGGCCCCCAAGGGGAGTGGCTGGCCCGGGCCGGCACCGAGGAGGGCGTCCTGATGACAGAGGTGGACCTGTAGCGATGCGAACAGGTGCGCCGCATCTGGCCCTTCCTCCGCGACCGGCGCATCGACGCCTACGGCGACCTGCAAAAGCGCTACCGGGATTGAAGGTGATCCCCGGATATCCGGGGATCACAGACAGGCCTGCCCCACTCCAAGGATCAACGAACGTGCCAGACCACTCCACAGTCCGACTCCTCGCCGAAAAACTCCGCCTCTGGCCCCAGCTAACGATAGGGGTTCGCTCGATGCTGCCCACCGGAGAGGCCGCGGTCCTGCTCGAACGCCTCGCCGGCATCCCGGTACGGCGCAGCCGCGCAACCCGCACCCTCGGGGCCTACGTCTCCCGGGGGGCCGAGGCGGTCTGCATCCGCCTCCAGTTCACCCAGGAGCCGGACATCCTGCTCAACACCTTTCTCCACGAATTGGCCCACGCCTGCGACCACCTCGCCGACCCGGCCGGCCGGCGCCACCGCAGGCCCCACGGACCGCGGTGGCGGGCCTGGGCCACGGCTCTCGGAGTCGACTTCTCCTGCCGTGGGCGCAGCGAGGCACTGGCCGCCCTGCATCGAAAGCGACTCAAAGTCGTTGCCGTCTGCCGCCGCTGCGGCACGGAGATCCGCCGGACCCGGCGCCTTCCCCGCGGCCGGAGCTACCTGCACCCCGCCTGCGGGGGCCAACTCCTTCCTGTTTAAACGCAGCCCCCGGATTCCCCTTTCCAGCCTCCCGCGACACGCCCCCGTACATTAAAATCATCTTTCAATATTTATCACATTGAAATTCGTTTTATATTTCCCTATAATCCTCCCGGAAATAGCGTGGACCTATTTGTCTGAATTGTTAATTAATTAATTCGGGCGCACTGCACATGCCAAGGAGGGAATCATGAAAGGCAAACTCTACCTGCTGGTATCCATTTTCGTTTTCCTTGTCTGCCTGTCGCCACCTGCCGGTGCGAATGATGCCAAGTCCCATTCTGCAGGGGCCGATCACATTCTCATTGTTCTCAAAAGCGAATCTCCCGGGCAGATGGCAGTAGCCCGGAAAGCCCTCCAGAAGGCGGGAGTACGCATCCGCAGCACCTATCCGCCGAGTGTCCTTATCGGCAGCACATCGTCCCAGATCATACCAGGGCTTGCAGAGCTGCCTTTTGTAGAAGTGGTCTCCATTGGCCCCCTGGAACCCGGGTCGTTTCTCCACCGTGACGACTCGGTCAGGGACGCGGTCCGCTCCTGGAATCAACGCAAGGCCCAACCGGGCCGCAAACCATGGACCGGCCCCTTTGATGAGCTTCCCCCCTTCCGTGACACCGTTCATCCCCCCTCTCGAGAGGGTCTTTCCAAGGCCCAAAGAAAGCAACTCGACCACGACTACCTGGAAAATCGCCGCAGTAAAAGTCAGAAACCTGCCGGGGATGCTGCGGAGGGCAGCCCAACAGACGCCGTAATCGAAACCCTATCTCCGGATTCGAGCCTCAGCATGGCGCCGGGCGATGAACCGGCCCTCGACTTCGGCACCGCCCTGGGGGCCGGTTACGCGGACACAAGCCTCTTCATGGCAGGGGACGTGGCCGTCGGCTTCTTCTTCGTTCCCGGCGACGACGGGGACTGGGACAAGGCCGCCATCGATCCCGCATTCGACCTGAACACCGCGGCCCTCGAGCAATTCATAGAAGACCAGCCGAACGCAGGCCTCTCCTTCACCTTCGTCAAAGAAGTCAGCAAATCCGGCAAGCCCAACGCCGCGCCTGCCGACCTCAATGCCTACGTCAACGACCTGCGCAACCTTTACCAAACCGACTGGGCCTATGCGGTCCTCGTCAGAAACGGTCCGGGGAGAGCGTATGCGACTCTGGGCGGCCCTTCGACCACGATCTTCAACGCGGATTTCAGGGGCGGCGCCGCCCTGCGCCATGAAACCATGCACATTTTCAACGCCCTCGACCAGTACTGCCCCGACGCATGCCGAAGCCCTATCGAACGCGAAGGGTACCTGAACGTGATCAATGCCAACGCCCAGACCAATGATGGCAACGGTTATTTCTGGGGAGCCGGCGAAGGGCTTCCGGACATCATGATCTCCACTTACGAAACGATCGGTCCCTACAGTGGCGGTCAGATCGGCTGGCGGGACAGCGACGGGGACGGGATTCTCGACCCCCTCGACACCGTTCCGGAGACGGCCGTTCTTGGGTACACCGGGACGGAGACCTTCACCTTTACCGGCGTGGCCACCGACCGGGCCCTGGCCAGCAGAAATCTCTTCATATCGGACGTCACCCTCAACACCATCACCGCAGTGGAATACCGCATCAACGGCGGCCCCTGGATCCCTGCCCAACCGGTCGACGGGATTTTCGACTGGGGGGAGGAAGAGTTCACCTTCACCACCCCTCCCCTGCCGAACGGCCTCTACGCCATCGAGACCCGGGGGACCAACTCGGTCGGCAACCGGGAAGAGGCGCTGAATCCCACCGATCTCGTCGTAACGGACAGCACGGTGCCCGACGCTCCGCCCTTGCCGGGACTGACCGTGTCCCCAACGGAAGGAAGTTCCGAAAGCCTTTTCACCTTCGACGCCTCCTCCAGCCTCGACATCGAGGACGGCGCCTCTTCACTCGAGGCCCGCTGGGATTTCGAAGACGACGGAACCTGGGACACCCCTTTCGCCCCCTCGCTGGAAACCACCCGCTCAGGTCTCGCCCCGGGCAGCTACACCGTCCGGGTCGAACTGCGCGACAGGCTGGGCGCCATTCAAAGCACTGCAAGAGACTATTCTGTTTCAGCATCGAATCTGCCGCCGCAGGCCCGTTTCACCGTCACCCCGGAAAACCAGCACGGCCCCTCGGAAACCCTCGTCATCCAACTCGACGCAGGCACCGTCTCCGATGCCGAAGACCTGGCGGGCGAGTTGCAGGTCCGCTGGGACTTCGACGACGACGGAACCTGGGACACCCCTTATGCCGCCGAAAAGGCCCTGGCCCATGCCTATGCCCTGCCCAAAGGGCTCGCCCTGCCGGACAGCATTGTCGACACCCCGGGGGAGGCGCGAAAGATCGAGGTGGTCGGCAGCTATGCCTACGTGGCCGGCGGTTCCGGAGGCCTTCAGGTCCTCCACATCGAAGATCGAGCCAACCCGTCCGTGGTGGGCAGCCTGGCCCTGACAGGATCCGCCTATGACCTCCAGGCAGTCGGCAATCATCTTTTCGTTGCCAGCTCCGGAGGAGGGTTTCAGATCATTGACATCACCTTCCCCGCGACGCCGACCCTGGTGAACGTCCTCTCCCCGCCAAGCTCGCCCCTCTCCCTTAACGTGGCTGGCAACTATGCCTACCTGGCAGCAGGCAGCTCCGGCCTCCAGGTGGTGGACGTCAGCACCCCCTCCAGCCCGGTTCTGATCGGCGCCGCCGCCACCCCCGGTTATGCCAGCGGGGTTGCCGTCTCCGGCAATTTCGCCTATGTCGCCGACAACTTCGGTGGAGTGCAGGTTTTCAATGTCACCAACCCTGCCCAACCCCTCCTCGTCGCCTCCTACGCCACCGGCGGGACCGCCCTAGAGGTAAAGGTCGTCAACAACCTTCTCTATGTGAGCGCCTACGATGCCGGCCTCCAGATTCTCGACATCACCGACCCGGCCAACCCGGCCCCCTTCGGAGCACTCGACACGACAGAAACGATTCGCAGTCTGGCAATTTCCGGGGATTACGGCTACCTCGCCGCGTCCGATTGGGGCGTCCTCGCGGTCGATCTGAGCGACCCCGCCCAGCCGACTACGATCGGCACCTACCAAAATTCGGGCCTGGCCATACATGTCGCCGTGGACGGCAGCACCCTTTTCTTAGCCGACTATCAGGACGGCGTCCGCCTCGCCGACCTGACACTTCCTCTCCCCCTGACATCCCTGGACCGGACCTTTTCCCACACGGTTCGCATGGAGGTGCGCGACAGCGCCGGGCAGACGGCCCAGGCGACCCGAGACATCTGGGCCGTTTCCTACAACAACCCGCCACAAAACGACCTGCTGGACGTCTCCGAGAAAGAGGTCATGTTCACCGAACTGGCGGGCACTTACAATACCCCCGGGACAGCCTACGGGGTCGACCTGTCGGGGAACCTCGCTTACGTGGCCGACGGCACCGGCGGTCTGCAGATTCTGGACACCTCCAATCCCTCCCAACTTGCCCTGGTGGGCCAGATTCCGACCTCGACCCCCGCCCACGACGTCCAGGTCTCCGGATCCCTGGCCTATCTCGCCGCCGATGCCGGCGGCCTCCTCGTCATGGACGTATCTGATCCGACCCAACCCGCCCAGGTCGCCTTCGCAGACACCCCCGGTTCCGCCGAAGGGATTCACGTTGTCGGCAACTTCGCCTACGTGGCAGATGCCATGGAGGGACTGCAGATCATCGACATCTCCGACCCCTTCTCCCCGGTTCTGGTCGGCGGCGTCGACACCCCGGCCTATACCCTGAGCGTCTTCGTCTCGGGCACTTATGCCTATGTCTCCGATTTCGGCGGCGGCATTCAGATCGTCGACGTGACGGATCCGGCAGCCCCGTTCATAGCCGCCAACTACGCCACCCCAAGCTACGCCGACGAACTGGTTATTTCCGATGGGCTCGCCTACGTGGCCGAGCGTTACGACGGTCTTGAAATTCTGGACCTCTCCGACCCCCTTCAACCTGTTTCGCTCGGCAGCTTCGACACCCTCGGTGCGGCCATAGGGGTCGATGTCGCTGATGGCTTCGCTTATGTGGCGGACTACGGTCAGGGCCTGCAGATCATCGATGTAACCGATCCGGGCAACCCGGTCCTTAAAGGCAGTCTTTTCTTGCCCAATTACGCCAGGAATGCCCGGGCCAATGGCCAGAGCGTCTATGTCGCCAATGACGAAGTCGGCCTTTTGTCGGTTATTTCCCGCCCCGGAATCGAGTTGACCGCAACAGCCTACGTAAACGACCCGGACCAGTTCACCACCTGGGATGGAACTCTTGAATACCGCTGGGACTTCGACGCGGACGGAATTTGGGATACCCTGTTCAGCGGCACCGCCGAGGCGCTCATCACCCTTCAGGGAGATGAGCAAGCCCCGATATCGATCGTGTGCGAAGCAAGTGACCGGTTCAACGCCGCAACGACCCTGGCCGCCGAGTACCAACCCCCGCCCCCGGTCAACACGCCGCCGGTTGCCATGGCCAACGGTCCCTACACGGGGTCCATCCAGGCCCCGGTGTTTCTTTCCGGTGCGGGCAGCTACGATGTGAACGGGGACCCACTGACCTACCTTTGGGACTTCGGCGACGGCGCCACGGCGACGGAACAGGACCCCAGTCACAGCTACACGGCGGCAGGAGTCTACACCGTGGTTCTGACCGTCACCGACCCGACTGGGGCATCGGCCGCTGACACCACCTCTGTCACCATCGATGAGGGCAGCGTCAACGTCCCGCCGGTCGCCGATGCAGGATCGGACCGGACCGTGCTGGTTAGACAGGAGACAACCTTTGACGGATCCGCATCGTACGACCCCGACGGCACCCTGGTCAGCTTTCAGTGGGATTTCGGTGACGGCGCCGCCGATACGGGCGCGACGGTCGTTCACAAGTACAAAAAAACCGGCACGTACACCCTCACCTTGACGGTGACCGACGATGCCAATGAACAGGCACAGAACAGCGCGGTCATCACAGTCGTAAAGTAAGTTATCCATACCAACCGACCATGCCGGGCCGCTTCCCTCTGGAAGCGGCCCTTTTTTATTGTTTTCGAAGAGCTGGAGGCGTTGCCAAAAATAGATTTTCGCAATCCCTCCCTGATCCCATCAATGGGGGGGCATCCCACCGACACATGTAAACCCAAGGCAGGTCAAGAGCAGGTTTCAGAGCATTCTCCGGTAAACCTTCCCGTCTCCCAAAAGGTCCGGCGGGCCACACTCAGGCCGCCCTGTTCCAAGATGCAAATTTTCCCTTGCGCCCCCCAACAACAGTCATTAGGATTTAACATTCCTGTCCCTTCCCTGTGTCGTTTGGAGAATCTCCACGATGAACAACGTCGTCGAACTCATTGAGAAAAGCTGCGCCGCCTACGCCTCCAAGGCCGCCTTCCGCCACAAGGCCAAGGGAGTCTGGCAGGACACCACCTATGAAACCCTCGGGCGCGACTCCGACGGGGTCGCCTCGGGGCTGCAAAAGGCCGGATTCAAGCCAGGCTCCCATGCGGCCATCCTCGCCCTCGCCTCCCCGCGCTGGGTGGCCGCCTTCTTCGGCATCCAGAAAGCCGGGGGGGTCGTCATCCCCATCGACAAGGAACTCAAGGCGGCGGAACTGCGCCACGTACTGGTCGACTGTGAGGCCAGGGTTCTGTTCACCGAGGACGCGTTCCTCGACACCCTGCTGGAGATCAAGGAGGACCTGCCCAGGCTGGAGAAGATCGTCCTTCTCGACCGGCAGGTCACCCGGCACGGGGTCTCCCCCGATGTCGCCCGGGCCATCGACCTGCTCGTCACCGAGTGGCGGGCCATGGTGGAAAGTCTTGAACTGCCCCCGGACGAAACCGCCCGCCTGGAGAAACTGGCCAACGAGGCCCACCGCCTTCTGACCGGCGCTCCCGAAGAGAAGAAAAAGGGACAGCGCGGCTTCAAAGAGATGTTTTCGCCCCTTGCCGCCCTGCACCGCCGCCTGTTCCAGACCGGGGAACTGATCAGCCTGCAGGAACTCCGGCAGGACGAACCCCCCTCCCCCGCCCCCCGCAAAAGGGACGACACCGCCGTCATCCTTTACACCTCGGGAACGACCGGGCGCTCCAAGGGGGCCATGCTCAGCCACCACAACATCGTCTCCAACGTGCGGGCCTCGGTGGGCCACTTCGGCCTCGACAGTTCCATCCACACCCTCTCTTTTCTTCCCATCAACCATGTCTTCGAACTGGTGCTCGGCATCCACCTCCCCCTCTACCTCGGCGGCACCGTCTCCTTCGCCGAGTCGCTGAAGAAACTCGGGGACAACCTCGCCGAGGTCAAGCCGACTTTTCTCCTCGGGGTGCCGGCGGTCTACCGTCTCCTGCTCGGCCGCATCATGAGGGGGATCGGCGAGAAACCCCTCGCCAGGACACTCTTTTCCCTCCCCCTGACCCGCCCGGTCATTGCCCGAAAGGTCCGAAGGGCCCTCGGAGAGGGGACCATTTTCATCAGCGGCGGGGCGGCCCTCGACCCGGAAATCGCAAAGGGTCTCCAGGCATTGGGGATCGCCATCTACCAGGGGTACGGCATCACCGAAACCTCGCCGGTGATCACCGCCGAATCCCCGGGGCGCACACGCCTGGGCAGCGTCGGAAGGGCCCTGGAGGGTGTGGAGGTAAAGATCGAGGCCCCGAACGAGGCCGGCGAAGGGGAAATCGTGGTGCGCGGCCCCGGCGTCATGCAGGGGTACTACAAGAATCCCCAGGCCACCGAGGAGGTTCTCCAGAACGGCTGGTACCGCACCGGCGACCTGGGCCGCATCGACCCCGACGGCGTCCTCTCCATCTGCGGCCGGGTCAAGAACCTCATCGTTACCGCCAACGGCAAGAACGTCTATCCCGAAGAGGTGGAGAACGAACTGCTCAAGAGCCCTTTCGTCGCCGAGGCGATGGTCTACGGGCACAAAGTGGACTGAGTCGCCGAGGAAGTCCACGCCATCATCTACCCCGACCAGGAGGCCCTCGACGATCACGCCCGGCAGAAGAGGCTGGCCCGCCTGTCCCAGCAGGACGTGGAGGCCCTCATCCGGGCCGAGGTGCTGACCTGCGGCCGGAACCTCGCCGATTACAAGCGGATCCGGCGTTTCACCCTGCGCGAGGACGAATTCCCCAAGACCACCACCCGCAAGATCAAGCGCTTCGTTGTGGAGGCGGACATCCCGGCCGCCTGACCGGGTCCGGTTCCACCCCTGCCCCCCTGGAAACGCCAAAGCCCCGGCCGATCGGCCGGGGCTTTGGATTGTACCGGACAGAAAATCTCTTAGAACCGGTAGCTGACCTCGATGCTGGCGATGTCGACGGAATTCTCGAATTCGCCGACCAGAGTCCCCCGCCCCTCGTCCTCGGTGCCGGGAGTCGCGGTCTTGTTGATCCTGGAATTGTCGACGAAGAGGTGGGCATAGCCGAAGTCAAAGCCGAAGTTGTCGATTTTGTAGCCTGCGCCGACGGCGATCCAGAGACGGTCCTCGCCCGGGATGCGCGGGGTGCGGTGCTCGGCGTCGGGGATCGGGGTCTCGTCATAGGCGAGGCCGGCGCGAAGTTCGAGCTGCTCATCGGGATTGAAGGTGGTGCCGACCGAGTAGCGGAAATTGTCGTCCCAATTTTCAGTCGTCACGCTCGGCTGGCTGGCCAGGGAACCGTCGAACTCGATGACGAGCTTCTCGAAAGAACTCCACTCGGTCCAGGTGACGTCGGCCATTGCGGCCCACTCGGCATTGAACCGGTGGTAGTAGCTCAGCGAAGCGCTGGCCGGAAGGTCGATCTCCCCCCCCGCGCCCTGGTCCTGGAAGACGCTGGCGGCCACCCCGGCCAGGATCGGATCCTGGGAAGCGAGATAGGCGCTCGGGATATCGAAATCGGCTTCCCCCTCCAGTTCATGGGAGACCTGGGAGCGATAGGCCAGGCCGATCCGGGAGTGGTCGCAGACCTCGTAGAGAGCCCCCAGGTTGAAGCCGTAGCTCCAGTCATCGGCCTCGATGTCCGAGAAGATGTCCGCCTCGCGGTTGGACACCGTCGGCAGGATCGAGCCGGCGATGGGGTTGAGGGTCGAGAAGAGGGGGTGGGATGGGTCGGAGGCGGCCCCTGCGGCGAAGAGGCCGTAGTCGACCATCTGGGATAGTTTGGCGTCGATGTACTGGGCGCTGACACCGAAACCGAGGCTCAATTGATCGGTCGCCTTGTAGGCGACCGAGGGATTGATGTTGACGGTCTTGACGTCTGACTCCACGGCGTGATAGCGCCCCACCCAGCCTTTATTGTACTCGGTGGCCAGACCGAAGGGGGCGTTGACCCCGACACCGAAGACCCAACCGTTGGCCGGGTTGAAGGTGTAGTAGAGGTTGGGAGCGACACCGGTCACGCCGGCGCCCCCTCCCTCGTTCCCGGACAAGGGAGCGCCGAGGGCGTTGGTCGCCGAGTCCTTGTCGAACTTGGCCTTGGGAGCGATGATGTGGACCGCGCCCAGGGCCTGCTGGCCCTCCAGCCGGGTCATGCCGGCAGGGTTGAAAAATACCGTACTCGGGTCGTCGGCCACCGCGGCGCCGCCGGCAAAGGCGTTGCCGAGCCCTTTCACCCCCTGCTCGATAAGGGCAAACCCAGCACCGAAAGCAGACCCCGTCCAGACCAGAAGCGCCAGGGCCGTTACCGCAACAATTCGTGTCACCATGAAAAGTCTCCTGTCTCCGAATAGAAAAAGCGCCGGCCGTTGAGGCCAGCCAAATTAAATTATTCCGAGTCTAGCGTCAAAGCCGCTCCCGTTCAACCGGAAAAACTTGTTAAGGATGCCGGATCTGTTGACGGCCACCTGGAACCGGACTAGAATCCCGCGAACCCCTTGCCGGCCTTTCGCCCCTGGAGCCCATGCAGCACACCGCCATTATCCGAGATGCCGCCACCGGGAAGTGGCTGCGTTTCTCCCGGCCCCGCCAGATTCTTGTCGCAGAGCGCACCGTAGATGTCCTTCCGGCCCTGCGCAGGGTCGAGGCCGCCGTTGACGAAGAGGGTCTATGGGCCGCCGGGTTTCTGGCCTACGAGGCCGCCCCGGCCTTCGACCGTGCCCTGCGGGTCCGCCCCGCCGGTCCGGCGCCCCTGCTCTGGTTCGGGCTCTTCGATCCGCCCGAGGAGGTGTCCCCGCCGAGCACCCCGCAACTCCGGGAACAGCTTTCCTGGAGCCCGGCTCTGGACCGTCCCGCCTACGACCGGGCCATAGCCCGCATCCGTCAGCTCATCGCCGACGGCGACACCTACCAGGTCAACTTCACCTTCCCTCTGAGGGCCCCCTTCCGCGGAGAGGCCGAGGCCCTCTTCTGGCACTTGGCCCTCTCTGCACAGGCTCCCTACGCCGCCTTCCTGGACACAGGGCCCTTCGCCGTCTGCTCCGCCTCGCCGGAGCTCTTCTTCCGCCTCGAAGGCCGGGAGATGACCTGCCGGCCGATGAAGGGGACCGCCCCCCGCGGCCGCACCCCGACCGAGGACGAGCAGGTCCGCGAGCGCCTCCTCGCCTCGGCCAAGGACCGGGCCGAAAACCTGATGATCGTCGACATGCTGCGCAACGACCTGGGCCGGGTCGCCGCGACCGGCAGCGTGGTCGTCCCCGAACTGTTCCGCGCCGAACGCTACCCGACGGTGTGGCAACTGACCTCCACCGTCACCGCCCGCAGCGACGCTTCCCTCTGCGAGATCATGGCCGCCCTCTTTCCCTGCGCCTCCATCACCGGGGCGCCCAAGGCCCGCACCATGGAGATCATCGCCGAGCTCGAGCGCTTTCCCCGCCAGGCCTATACCGGCACCCTCGGCTACTTCGCCCCGGGCCGCCGGGCCCAGTTCAACGTCGCGATCCGCACCGTCCTCGTCGACCGCGCCGCGAAACAGGCCGAGTTCGGCGTCGGGGGGGGCGTCACCTGGAGCTCCGACAGCGCCGGGGAGTATGCCGAGTGCCTGGTCAAGGCCCGCCTGCTCGGCGGCAAACCGGTCGATTTCGAACTGCTCGAAACCCTCCTCTGGGACCCGGCGAAGGGGTTCTTCCTTCTGAACGAACATATGAAGAGGCTTGCAGATTCGGCCCTTTACTTCGGCTTCCCCTTCGACCCGGGGGAGGCCTCTGCCCGGCTTCGGAAAACGGCCGAAGCCCTCCCCCCCGTCCCTCACAAAGTGCGCCTGCGGACCGAACGGCGCGGCGGCCTCACGATAGAGCACGCCCCCCTGGAACCCGCCGAAAAGCATCCGCTGCGCCTCGCCCTCGCTGCCGAACCGGTCGATCCGAACGAGCCCCTCCTGTACCACAAGACCACCCGTCGGCAACTCTACGAAGCGGCCCGGACCGCACGCCCCGAGGAGGACGAGGTCTTGCTCTGGAACACTCGGGGGGAGGTCACCGAGGGGTGCAACTTCAACCTCGTGGTGAGATACCGGTGACGATTGCTGACCCCGCCGGTCGACAGCGGCCTCCTTCCGGGCACCTACCGGTGCTGGTTGCTGAGAAAGGGTACGCTCCGGGAGGAAACAGTGACCGTGGAGATGCTTCGCGAGTGCGAACAGATCTGGCTGATCAATTCTGTTCGCAAGTGGCGGAAAGCCGTCCTGGCAGACGAGCCAGTTTCATGAAAGCTAATTGCCATTGACCGGGGAGGCGAAGGGGTTTAAACTGCGCTTCATACAGCCGGTTGGGGGAGAAAGTCCGTCTCCCGTTACGCGGAAAGAAGGCCGCCGGCCCCGGAAATCCCGCACCCCATAGAAAATTCGGGAATAACGGTTTGAAAATGGACACGGAAAAACGATTCATGTTCTCGCTCGGCTGCGGCATCGTGCTCAGTTTCATTGGCGCCCTGTCCGAGTCGAAAACGATCCTGGTTGTGGGATACCTCTGCATCCTGCCGTCGCTGGCGGTGATATTCCTGGCCATTTATGAGATTATCATCGAGACCCTGAACGACATCTTTTCCCTGTACAAACCCCAAGACATGAAGACCTTCGACGAGAAGCCATCGACGACTCAGAGCTGACAAGCCCCCCCCTCTCGTCCCTCCTGCCCGCACAAGCGACCCTTCAGGCCATCCCGCAGTCTTCCTTTCCGGTCCCCTGCCTGCCCTGATTCTTCCCCCAGAACGCCTTTGATTTTTTTGTTGGACACCTCTCCGTTCATGAGGTAATTAAGAAACAGGGTGACGAACCCCCGCACCGGTGCGCCCCGGCAATCCTGTCTCACCCCTTGGCGCTTCGGTGGCCCGACAGCCCGCAGTTCGGAGAGATCGCATGAGCGCCCCTATTCAGAACACCCGCAGAACCGAGTCCGAGGTGGACAGCATCTTCCCCGATCGGTGGTCGCCCCGGGCCCTGAGCCCCGCCCCGATCCCCGAAGAACAGTTGCGCATGCTGTTCGAGGCGGCCCGCTGGGCGCCATCCTGCTACAACGAACAGCCCTGGCACTTCGTCTACGCCACCTCGGCGGAGGGCCGGGCGCACCTCGGCGAGGCCCTTGTGGAGAAGAACCGGCAGTGGGCCCTGCAGGCGCCGCTGCTGATGTTCATCCTCGCCCGGCGCACCTTCGCCCGGGGAGGCAAGCCGAACCGGCACGCCCCCTTCGACGCGGGGGCGGCCTGGATGTCGCTGGCCATCCAGGCCCGGCGCCTCGGCCTTTACGCCCACGCCATGGCCGGGTTCTCTGTGCCGAAGGCCTTCCAGGTCCTCGGCGTGGCCGAGCAGGATTACGAGATCATGGCCGCCGTCGCGGTGGGCCGGAGAGCCGACCCGACGACCCTCCCCAAAGACCTGCGGGAGATGGAGAGCCCCAACGACCGCAAACCCCTCTCCGAAGTGGCCGCGGAGTTCCGGCCCGGGGACTAGACTCCCTTGGCCGGCCCCGCTGCCGGGCCGCACCAATAAAAAAGCGGGGCCCGCTGTGGGGCCCCGCTTTGTCGTCTGTGATTTCCCGCCTCTGTCTAGCCGCGAATGAAGAGAGCCATTTCGGCCCGCTCCCCTTCGGCCACATGGATATGGAAGAGCAGCCCGGACTGGCCGGGTTTGGCGGTGACGGGTCCGCCCTTTGCCTCGATCAGCTCGGGAGGCCGGATATCCATCTGAAAACCCATCTGGGCGGCCTTGGCCACGGCGTTGCCGCAGACGATGTTGACGAACTCCATCACCGTGTCGTCGAGCACCTCCTGCGGCTCTGCCGAAACGTCCGCCTCCTGCAGAATGGCCCGAGCGATCTGGGCCTGGACCCCGGAGGAGATCGAAAGGAGGTAGCGGGCCTGCAGCGCCCCGGTGAAGTCCATGGCGACCACCACCCCGTGGGACTGAAGCGACGAGGTCACCGAACACGGGCCGGGGCGGTGCTCGAGGTTGACGACCCGGGTCAGCATCTTGTAGGTCAGGTCGGCCACCATGGCCCAAGTTTCGGCGTTCGCCAGCCCCTCTGGGACGATGGTCCGCCGCTCCAGGAAGGGCGCCTGGTCCTTGCGGAACTCGTCCAGGTAGCGGATCAGGTCGTGCCGCGCCAGAGCGCCGATCTTGACCAGCGCCTCGCCGATGTAAAGATGGCTGTTCTTCTGCCGGGTCAGCACCTGCTGGAGCTGCTCCGGAGTGATGATTCCCAGCTTGACCGCCATGTCGCCGAAACGCAGGTCCTCGCTGCGCTGAGCCAGATGGACCCGCTCCACGTCGGAATCGGTCATCAGCTTCATCGAAAGGGCCATCTCTCCGAAGCGCAGATTGGTCTTCTCCTGCAGTTCGATGGCCTGCAGGATCTGCTCCCTGCCGACGGTTCCCCGCTCGACCAGGAACTGCCCGAAAAACTTGACTGCCATTGTCCCTCCCCTGAATAAATCGATACAGCGCTCCGTGCCGGCAACGGGCTAGGCGGCGCGCAGAGCCTCCAGAACTACGTCCTTGTCAAAAGGCTTGGAGACGACGTTGCGCGCTCCGAATTTGAGAGCCTCGGTGAACTTGTCGCCGACCCCGCCGAGGGAGGTCACCATGATCACCTTGACCTCCTTGTCCACGGCGACCATGGTACGCAACGCGGTCAGGCCGCACATCACCGGCATGTTCATGTCCATGCAGATAATGTCAGGTTTTTCACTGCGGTGTAGCTTGAGAGCCTCGGCCCCGTTGCGGGCCTGGGCGATCACCTCGAACTCCCCCGTGCTGCTAACGATCTTTTCCAGCTGGCGGGCGACGGTGATGCTGTCGTCAACGATCAGCACCTTTTTCATAGATACATCCTCCTCGATTTTAAACGCCGACGAACCGGGCCGAAGGGCCATTGGCTTGCGCCGGGCGTCGAGACTGCTAGTATTGTCACTTAATCGGATATTTCCGGCAAAAACTTTAACTAAAACGACCATCCCGTGCTCCGGCTCCACCAAAGGCGGGACGGACAAAAGACAGGGGACGAATGACCCTCAAAGAACTGGCCCGGCACGACGGCAGGGATGGGCGCAAAGCCTATGTAGCGGTCAACGGCAAGGTCTACGACTTCACCGACAGCCCCCTGTGGCAGGCGGGAAGCCACCAGGGGGAGCACCGGGCCGGCTGCGACCTGAGCGAAGCCCTGTGGAAAGCCCCTCACGTGCGGTCGGTGGTGGAGCGCTACCCGGTCGTCGGAAAGCTGGAGCAGGAACCCGCACCGGCCCGGGGCGGGAGCGGCACCGTCAAGCTGGCCCTGGCCGCGCTGGCAATCATCCTGGTCGTTACGGTTCTTCTTTTGACGCGCTAGAATCCTTCGCCGGCTGGAAACTTCGTGGAAAGGAGGCGACGAAGGTTGTCCCCCCCGAGGCTGAGCTGGAGAAGGAGACCTTTCCCCCGAGGTACTCGCTCAGCAGCCGCATGCCGTAGGTCCCAAGGCCGCGATCCCGCCCCTTTGTGGAGAAGTTGCGCCGAAAAATCTGGACCTGGTCTGCCATGGGGATGACGCCTGGATTGGCCACCCGGAAGCTGACTCCGTCCCCCTCCTCCGACCAGCCGGCCCGCACCGTCTCGCCCTCCCCGCTTGCCTCGAGGGCGTTCTTGAGCATGTTGCCGAGGACCCGTCCCAGCAGGGTCGGGTCGCTGTGCAGCACGACCTCTTCCCCCCCCGCCTCCAGGACCAGTTGCCTCCCTTTTGCCGCATCGTGCCTGCGATAGATATCTACGATCTGTTGGAGAAAGCGCCCGGCCTCCAGAGGCTCCGGCCGCACCTCCAGGTCCCGGCTCTCGACGGCCGAGAGCACCCGCTGCCCCTCGATCTCACCGATGGTCTGCTGGGCGGCCGCGTGGATCAGGCCATAAATCTCCTGCCGATCCTCGGGTTCATAATCACGCAGGATTTCGGCAAACCCCCGAATGCTCCCCACCACGTTGAGAACGTCATGATAAAAAATCCGTTCCAGAGCCTGCCGACGCTTCTGCTGGCTGATGTCGCTTGCGGCGAAGATGGTGAAGCGCTCGCCGCCGAACTCGAGGGGTGTCGCCGAGACGAGAAGGCTGAGCGCCTCGGTCTTCAGGCCCGAAGTGCGAAGGATGCTGCACTCCCGAACCTGGCCCTCGCCTTCCAGGCTGGCCAGGATAGCCAGCACCGCGCCGCAGGTCCGGCACCCCTCGCCGGTGCCGCAGCCGTCCACCGCCTCCTCGACAAGCTCGCAGCCGAGCACCTCGCCGGGGCGCAGTCCGAGCACCAGGGCCTCCTCATCCATACCGACCAGTTTCAGCAGGTGCCGATTGGCGAAAACGACCTGCCGCTGGGCATTGAGAACCATCAGGATGTTCGGCACGGAATCGAGGAGTTGCGCGGTGATGGTGTCCTGAGAGAAGTGGTCGCTCTGCCGCTTCAGCAAGGCCTCGGGCGCGCGTTCGGCGGGTGCGAATCGTGTGGAGAGGGGCTTTTTGGACATGGACGGCCTCGAACAGGATAGAGCTTGGATTCATTGGAAGCCTAGCACGTTTCCGCCCGTGGCGACAGAACCAAATGCCGTCCTCAGGCCGGGGACTGCATGGGCTCCGCTCCCGCCAGCTCCGCACGCACCCGGGGCAGGCTCTCCGGGTACTCCCGCTGCAAAAAGGCGAGCATCTTCTCCCGAACCTCGCAGCGCAGGTCCCAGGCCAGCGAGGCGTCGACCGCGCTCACCAGGCAGCGCAGCTCCATGGAGCGCTCGGAGGCGTTCGTCACCTGCAGCCCGCAGACCTTGCCGTCCCAGGCGTCGGACTCCTCGACTATCCGGCGAAGCTCCTCCCGGACGGCATCGACCGGGACGGTGTAATCGGTGTAGAGAAAGACCGTCCCGAGGATGTCGGCCGAGACCCGGGTCCAGTTCTGGAAGGGTTTTTCGAGGAAATAGGTGATGGGCAGGACCAGGCGGCGCAGGTCCCAGACACGCACCACGACGTAGGTGAGGGTGATCTCCTCGATGCGCCCCCACTCCCCCTCGACGATGACCACGTCGTCGAGCCGGATCGGCTGGGTCGCGGCGATCTGGATGCCCGCCAGCAGGGTGGCGATGCTGCGCTGGGCGGCGAAGCCGACGATGATCCCGGCGATTCCCGCAGAGGCGAGGATGCTGAAACCGACCTGGCGCACCTTCTCGAAGGTCATCAGCATCGACGCGCCGGCGACGATGAAAATGACCACCAGGGCGACCTTGACCAGCACGTTGACCTGGGTGTGCACCGCCCGGGCCTTGAGGTTGTCCCGGACCTTCATGTCGAAACGGATCAGCACCAGGTCCCGCAGGGCGAAGACGGTCCCGGCCAGCAGCCAGGCGATGCCCCCGATCAGGGCGATGCTGAAGAGATTGCGGAAAATACCGAGGAAACCGGGGGGCAGTCTCAGGGCGGGGGCGACGAGGAGAATCCCGAGCAGGGGCAGCAGCAGGCTGGCCGGACCCTGCCAGCGCCGCACCAGGGTGTTGTCGAGGGCGGTGTCGGAGCGGGCCGCGAAGCGCCCGAGAACCCGGAAGAGAAAGTAGTATAGGACCCACCCCGCCGCGACTGCCGCAAAGATCAACCCGAAGGACTCCAGCAGCGCACCCCAACCGCCCCCGCCCAACGCCGACTGCACTGCCATGGCTCACCTCCCTGATTGTTTACGCTCGGCGGCAAACGCATCCGCCCCCCCCCGGTTTTACCGATCCCGAAGCAGCAGGCCTCCCCGGTACCAAAGCCAGAAGCCGCCCATCTGCACCACGTGGTACAGGTCGTTGTGGTTGAAATGCAGATGCAGGTCCGGCCCTTTCATCTGGATGGCGGCCGCGCCGAATGAAACCAGGATCCCGCCGACCACCCACAGCGCCCCCGGCACACTCCTGCGCGCCGCCCCCCACCCCATCAGGATCAGCACCAGGAGGAGCGCCGGGGCGTAGTCGTAAATGACGTAGCGAAAGGCGTCGTGCCCGGCCATCCAGACCGCGTAAAAGACGAACTTGGCAAGAGCCAGGGCGATCAGCAGCGCCCGCCCCGCCCCGCGCGCCGCCGCATAGGAGGAGGCGCTGACGAGGAGCAGGCTCGCCAGCCCCACCGAATAGACGGTGACCTTCCAGAGCCCTCCCTGCAGAGGCCCCAGCTGATCGGTGAAGCCGTGCACGACTCCTCCGGCGGCGGCGGCCAGCGCCGAGGCGACGAAGGCCGCGCCCCACAGAAGGACGGAGCGCTGCCCGCCATCGCGGGCCTCCCGGAAGAGGCGTGCGGCGAACCAGAGAACCAGCGCGGCGAGAAGGAGATCGGTGGCAAGGGTCATCGGCTCGTGGATGGTCATGCGTTTCTCCCTGAAACATTCTCAATACTAACCGTCCCGCCTCAAAGGGCAAACGTCCTCTCGGGCAGGGTGGTTGAAAAAAAAGGCCGCTTCCGAAGAAGCGGCCATGTATTTTCATTCCACTGCAATCCGTCCTACTTGTAGCCGTCCATCTCGTCGAACTGCAGGTACTGGTAGATCTCGTCCTTCTTCGGCGCGACCTTCTCCTTGTACACGGCGAGGTACTCGGCCGGGGTGGGGAGCTTGCCCATGTTGCTGGTCACCGCGCCGAGCTCGGCGGAGCCGAGGTAGACCTTGGCGCCGTTGCCGATGCGGTCGTCGAAGTTACGGGTCGAGGTGGAGAACATGTTCACCGCGTCGGGCACGCGGGCCTGGTTGCCCATGCAGAGGGAGCAGCCGGCCATCTCGATGCGGGCGCCCATGGCGCTGTAGACCGAGAAGAGGGCCTCTTCCTTGAGCTTGACCTGGTCCATGCGGGTCGGGGGGCAGATCCAGGTGCGGACGGCCGGGTTGAACTTCTGGCCGCGCCAGATCTCGGCGGCGGCGCGGAAGTGACCGATGTTGGTCATGCAGGAGCCGAGGAAGATGTCCTGGATCGGGGTTCCCTGCACGTCGCTGAGGAGCTTGACGTCGTCGGGATCGTTGGGGCAGGCGAGGATCGGCTCGGTGATCTCGGCCAGGTCGATCTCGATGACCGCGGCGTACTCGGCGTTGGCGTCGGCCTCGAGCAGCTTGGGATCTTTCAGCCACTCGTTGACGGCGTCGATGCGGTTCTGCAGGGTCTGGGGATCCTGGTAGCCCTCTTCGATCATCTTCTTCATCAGGGCGACGTTGGAGCGCAGGTAGGTGCAGACGCTCTCTTCGCTGAGCTTGATGCAGCCTGCGGCGGCGGAGCGCTCGGCGGCGGCGTCGGTCAGCTCGAAGGCCTGCTCGACGGAGAGGTCGGGAAGCCCTTCCATCTCCAGGATGCGGCCGTTGAAGATGTTGACCTTGTTCTTCTTCGGAACGGTCAGCAGGCCCTGCTTGATGGCCCAGTAGGGGATGGCGTTGACGGCGTCACGCAGGGTGATCCCTTCGTTGAGCTCGCCCTTGAAGCGGACCAGCACCGACTCGGGCATGTCGAGGGGCATGAAGCCGAGGGCGCCGCCGAAAGCCACGAGGCCGGAGCCGGCGGGGAAGCTGATGCCGATGGGGAAGCGGGTGTGGCTGTCGCCGCCGGTGCCGACGGTGTCGGGCACGAGCAGGCGGTTCAGCCAGCTGTGGATGACGCCGTCGCCGGGACGCAGGGGCACGCCGGCGCGATCGGCGATGAACTTGGGCAGGTTGGCGTGCATCTTCACGTCAGCCGGCTTGGGGTAGGCCGCGGTGTGGCAGAAGGACTGCATGAACATCGGCGACTTGAAGCGCAGGCAGGCCAGCTCCTTGATCTCGTCGGCGGTCATGGGGCCGGTGGTGTCCTGGGAGCCGACGGTGGTCNGACGGTGGTCATCTTCGGCTCGCAGGCGGTGCCGGGGAGAACGCCTTCGACGCCGCAGGCGCGGCCGACCATCTTCTGAGCCTGGGTGTAACCCTGACCCGCCTTGGGGGTGGGGTTGTCCGGGGTGGCGAAGATCTCGGGCTCACCCTTGCCGAGGGACGTGCAGGCCTCGGTGGTGAGGGAGCGGCCGATGATCAGGGGGATACGGCCGCCGGCCTGGAACTCGTCGGGGACGGTGTTCGGCTTGATGTCGAAGGTCGAGACGACTTCGCCGGCCGCGTTGGTCACCTCGCCCTTGGCGGTGTTGATGGTGATCACGTCGCCCATGTTCATCTTGGTGACGTCCATGCGCAGGGGCAGAGCGCCGGAGTCCTGGGCGGTGTTGAAGAAGATCGGGGCGATGACGCTGCCGATGATCACGCCGCCGCGGCGCTTGTTGGGAACGGCGGGGATGTCGTCGCCGATGTACCAGAGGACGCTGTTGCAGGCCGACTTGCGGGAGGAGCCGGTGCCGACCACGTCGCCGACGAAGGCAACCTGGTGACCTTCGGCGCGCCACTTGGCGATCTCCTCGATGCCGCCGGGGAAGCGGGTCTTGCCCATGGCCAGGGCGTGCAGCGGGATGTCGGGGCGGCTCCAGGCGTCGCCGGCCGGGGAGAAGTCGTCGGTGTTGATCTCGCCTTCGACCTTGAAGACCTTGACGGTGATCGTCTCGGGCATCTCGGGCTTGCTGGTGAACCACTCGGCGGCGGCCCAGCTCTCGGCGACTTTCTTGGCGGCGGCGTTGCTCTTTGCCAGCTCGAGCACCTGCGCGGCGGCGTCGTAGACGTAGGTCAGGCCGGAGAGGGCGCAGGCGGCCTCGTCGGCCAGTTCGGCGTCGGAGAGGGCGGCGATCAGGGGCTGCACGTTGTAGCCGCCGATCATGGTGCCGAGGATCTGCACCGCTTTTTTCTTGTCGAACAGGGGGGTGCTCTTGGTCCCCTTCAGAACCTCGGCCAGGAACGCGGCCTTGACCTCGGCGGCGGGGTCGACGCCGGGGCTGACCCGCTCGGTGAAGAGGTTCATCAGGAACTCTTCCTTGCCGGCGGGGGGGCTCTGAAGCAGTTCGCAAAGGTCGGCGGTCTGCTCGGGATTCAGCGGCAGCGCCGGGATGCCCTGGGCGTTGCGCTCCTCTTCGTGTCTCAGATAGGCTTCGATCATTTTCTCTCCTCCAGGAAAATTTTGCGGCAGAGGCGTCTGACGCCCATGCCGCACCTTTATGGTATCCGGTATACCAGAACTCCGGAAATCAAATTTGCATACTGTATACAGTTTTACCCGCCCCTTGTCAACGCCCTAGTCGGCCTCCCGGACCGTCAACCCGAAGGTGTTGAAGGGCCGTCCCCCCCCTCCCGCCATAGCACTATTTTAGACTGTCCTTCTTTTTCCCTAAAGAAAAACCACCCTCCGTCCGAAGAAGAGTTCAGGGCATCCGTGGACACTCCGGGAATGCACCTCCATAAATGTTATTCCATTCGGAAGGGCCCCGATACCGATGGTCGAATCGAACACAGCGCCAAAGGACGTCTCCCCCCCCGAGACTGCCTCTGCCCCTAAAGCTCCCCCCTCCAAAAAGCATCCCGGCGGCGTCATCGCCGAACTGCTCCAGCGGGAGGGCATGCTCAGCGATGAGCAACTCCAATATGCCCGCAGGGTGCAATCCAAAATGGCCGTCGCCAAGCCCCTGGTCCACATTCTCATGGGGCTCGGCTACACGACCAACGATCAGCTCCAGCAGGCCCTGCGAAAAAACCGCATCCAGCTCCGCATCGGAGACCTCCTGGTGGAACTGGGACATCTCCGGGAGAGCGACCTGTCTGCGGCCCTCTCCATGCAGCGCGATCAGGAAGAGGGGAAAAAGCTCGGTGACATCCTGGTGGAGAAGCACTTCATCGAGGAGGAGAAGCTCTGCCAGATCCTCAGCTACCAGTTGGGGATGCCGGTCCTGCAGCCGAGCCTGGCTGAAATAGACCGCAAGCTGATCGCCAAGGTGTCCCCAAAGTGGCTCAAGGAGCAGGACTTCCTCCCCATCCGCGAAGACGGCAAAGAGGTCATCGTGGTCTTTGCCGACCCCCTTGACCGAAAGGAGCGGGAGACCGCCCTGCAGGTCTTCGGGCCGCGCATCAAGCCGGCCATTTCAACCCGCAAGGCGATCCGGGAGACCATCGACCTGCTCCAGCGCGGCAGCCTGCGCTCGGCCGAAGCGGCCTATGACGAAAGCACCGTCATCTGCATCATCAACACCCTGGTCGAGGCGGCCCTGCGAGAGGGCATCAGCGACATCCACGTCGAGCCGATGCGTGACCGGCTGCGCATCCGATTCCGGCGCGACGGGGTGCTGGTCCACTACAAGGATCTCAACCGCGACCTGTGCTCTCCCATCAGCACCCGGCTCAAGGTTCTGGCAAAAGCCGACATCGCCGAGAAAAGGCGCCACCAGGACGGCCGGTTCCTGTACGAGAGCCCGATCACGGGCGAGCCTCTCGACCTGCGTGCCTCCTTCTACGTCACCATCCACGGCGAGAAGATCGTCCTGCGCCTGTTGCGCCAGAAGGAGACCCTGCTGAGCCTGGACGATCTCGGCATGCCCCCCAAGACCATGGAGCGCTACCAGGAGAGGACCCTCGACTTTCCCAGCGGCATCCTCATCATCACCGGCCCCACCGGTTCGGGAAAGACCACCACCCTCTACGGCAGCGTCAACTACCTGAACGACCCCGAGACCAGCATCGTCACCGCCGAGGATCCGGTCGAATACCAGGTGGACGGCATCTCTCAGTGCTCCATCAATCCGAAAATCGGGCTGACCTTCGAAGAGACCCTGCGCCACATCGTGCGCCAGGACCCTGACATCATCGTCCTGGGCGAGGTGCGCGACGCCTTTTCGGCGGAGACGGCCATTCAGGCCGCACTCACCGGCCACAAGGTGCTGACAACCTTCCACACCGAAGACTCCATCGGGGCCCTTCTGCGCCTGATGAACATGGACATTCAGCCCTTCCTCATCGCCTCCACGATCATCGGGGTCCTGGCCCAGCGCCTGCTGCGCAAGGTCTGCCCGCAGTGCTCCGAGCCCTACCAGCCGACCATGAGCGAATTGCGCCGCATCGGCTATCGCCAGGAAGACCTGGCGGGATGCAATTTCCGCATCGGCAAAGGCTGTTCGGCCTGCGCCTTTACCGGGAACCGGGGGCGGATCGGGGCCTTCGAACTGCTGATTCTCAACGAGCCTGTCAGGGATGCCGTCCTGCAGAGAAAGCCCTCCTCGGAAATCCGCCGCCTCAGCATTGAGACCAGCGGACTGGTCAGCCTGTTTGAAGACGGCCTGGTCAAGGCCGCCGAGGGCCAGGTCTCCCTGCAGGACGTGCTGCGCCTTCTGCCCCGGATCAACGAGCCCCGTCCCCTTAACGAGATCAAGCGACTGTTAGGAATGTAGACATGACTCAAAGCAAATCCCTGATGGACATTTTCGAAGAGCGGCTGGTCTCCGAACAACTGAACCTGCCGATCTTTCATCGCGTCGCCCTGGAACTGCAGCAGATGGTCGCCCGCGATGACTTCGACATCGAGCAGGCCACCCGGCTCATCGCCGAAGACCAGGCCCTGGCAAGCCGACTGCTGCGGGAAGCCAACTCGAGCTTTTACAGCGGACTCAAGAAGGCCGTCACCCTGCGCGACGCAGTGGTCCGCCTCGGCACCAGAGAGGCCGCCAACCTGGTGATGCTCGAAACCCAGAAGAAGACCTACCGCTCCGAGATCCCCCTCATCCAGGGCTACATGGAGGAGCTGTGGCGCCACGCCCTGGGCTGCGCCAAGGCTGCTCAGTGGCTGGCCATGAAGACAGGATCCGCGGAACTCAAAGCCGAGGCTTTCCTCGGCGGCCTTATGCACGACATCGGCAAGCTTTTCCTGCTCAAGGTCCTGGAGGAGGTGGCGACCACCGAGCCGGCGACGCCCCTTTCCGACGCGCTTGTCACTGAGATTCTCGACAACCTCCACATCGAGCACGGGACCCGGCTCATGAGCCACTGGAACATGCCCGAGATTTACACCGACGTGATCCAGAACCATCAGGCCGAGGCGTTCGACACCAATAACGTGCTGCTTACCATCGTGCGACTTGCCAATCGGGCCTGTCACAAAATGGGTCTGGGACTGTGCCACGATCCGGAGATCATTCTGGGGGCCTGCTCCGAGGCCCAGATTCTCACCAGCAACGAGATCCTCCTCGCCGAACTGGAAATCATGCTCGAAGACACCTTCATGGCGGATGAGGCCGTCAACGCCTGAGACCGCCCCTTCGCTGATCCGGACCCGGCCCGGACTGCCGGCCCACCTGTGACATATTCTGTCGCACCCCTCCCGTATCCTTCCCTCACCACAACAGGGGAGGTGATCGTGTTCGAATTCTTCATGCTCGTCGGTTTTCTTGGTGCAGGACTCAGTCGCCTGCTTCCTCCGTCCGAACAAAAACGCTCGAAGCGGACCCCGCGAACCCGCCCCGGGGCCCGTCCCCCCACCCTCAAAGAGGCCGGGCGCAGAAACCGCCAACAGTGCAGCGCTCACCCGGCAAAGGCTTGGCAAGCTTCTTAGCTTGTGCTAATCTGCCTCAGGAATCAGCTTTTCCGGGAGGCGGACAATGGCCCAGACATACCCCTGCCGGGCGTACCGGGGAGCCCCTCATGACCCCTTTCAGGCCCCGGTCCTCGGCGGCAAGCCGGGATGCGTCCCGGCCTTCCCCTGAACCATGGGCCTTCCGGCCCTGTTGCTCGCCCTGGCTCTCGGCCTGGCCTGCGCTCCCTATCTTCAGACCCCGCCTCCCTGGTTCGTCCCCCCCCTGTTGGCACTCACCTGGTACCTGGCGCGCAGACGCCCCCTGTCCCTTCTGCTCCTTTCGGCCCTCCTCTGGACCCTGGGAGCCTCTCTTTACCACCTCCACCTCGACCCTCCTTCCGGTACGGGCCACGTAAGGGCCTTCATCAACCCGGAGAAGCTGACCCTCCAGGCCCGGGTACTCCGGATCTCCCAGCGGCCCGGGGAGCGCTGGAGCGCAGACCTGGAGGCGGACCGGGTCATCTTCGACGGTATCGCCGCCCCGGTCCGGGGCCGGATTCGTCTCTACGTCGACACGGGCCCCCGGCATGCCAGCCCGGGCGACGTGGTCCGGCTTCGCACACGCCTGCGGGCCCCAAGGCTTTTCGGCACCCCCGGCGAATTCGATTTCCCCCGGCATCTCGCCCGCCAGGGCATCTTCGCAACCGCCTTCGTCCCCACCGGCGAGGAGGTCGTCTCCCTCGGACCGGCCCCTGACGGAGGGTTCGGCCTGAAACTGGAGCGACAACGCTCCGAAATCGGCGCTTTCATCGCCCGAAGCGTGAACCCCGGTACGGCTCCGCTGGTCAAGGCCCTGGTCCTCGGCGACAAGGGCGGCATATCCCCGGCCCAAAGGGACCTGCTGGCCCGGGCCGGTCTCTCCCACCTCTTCGCCATATCGGGGCTGCATCTCGGCCTGATCGCCCTTCTCCTTTATGTCACGGCCCGGGCCCTGTACCGCCGATCGACAGGCCTGCTGCTTCGGTGGCCGCCCGGGCGGGTTCTCCCCGCCCTCCTGGCCCCCGCCCTGCTGGCCTACCTGCTCCTGAGCGGGGGAGCCCTCGCCACCCGCCGGGCCTTTCTGATGGGCCTGGCAGGTGCGTTGCTGCTGCTCTGGTCGCGCCGCACCCCGCCCGTGAAGATGCTCGCCGCGACCGCCTTCGGATTCCTGCTTCTCGACCCCCTGGCCCTCTTCGAGCCGGCCTGGCAGCTCTCCTTCGCCGGGGTCCTGGGCATACTCTCTCTCCTGCCCCGCTGGCGCCTTTGGACCGCCCCCCTCCCTTCGCCCCTGCGCCCGCCGCTTCTTCTGTTCATGAGCACGGCGGCGGCCACCGTGGCCACCGCCCCGATCGTCCTCTGGCACTTTCACATGGCCGCTCCGGCGGGCCTGCTCTCAAATCTGGCGGCCGTCCCGGCGGTCGGTTTCGCGGCCGTTCCGATCGGCCTGGCAGGAGCCCTTCTCCTGCCCTGGTGGCCCGACGGAGCGGCGGCGCTCTTCCGGGGCTGCGCCTTGACGATCGATGCCGTCCTCGCCGCAGCCGAGCGAATCGTAAACCTTCCAGGCCTTGGCGGGTGGGTCCACTATCCCTCCCCCGGCGAAACAGCCGCCCTCCTCTTATTAACCGGCGCCCTGCTCATGCCGTCTCCGGGTCCCCGGGGCTGGCCGGCTCGTTGGATGCTGTCCCTTGCGGCGGCGATCCTTCTCTGGCCGGGCGGCCAGAGCGACGCCTTGCGAGTCACGGCCCTGGGCGTCGGCCAGGGCGACGCATTCCTGCTTTCCCATGGAGGCCAAACCCATTACCTGGTGGACGGCGGCGGTCTCTACAGCGACACCTTCGACGTGGGCCAGCGCCTCGTGGCGCCAGCCCTGGGCCGTTCCGGCATCCATGCCCTGAAGGCAGTCGTCCTCACCCACGACCATCCCGACCATCGCAAAGGTTTTATTCATATTCTGGAGCACTTTCCGGTCGGGGAGTTCTGGTCGCCTCTTCCGGTTTCGGACCTCCACCCTTCCCTGCAGTACGCGCTGGCCGATCGTAAGATCCCCGCCCGCTGCCTGCCCCCGGGATGGACCACTCTGGAACGAACGGACTTGACGACCAACGCCATTTTCGTCCCCGAGCAGAGCGGAAAGGATCTCAACGACCGCTCCCTGGTCGTGTATTGCCGGAAGGGAGCGGACGGCGTACTCCTGACCGGCGACCTGGAGACGAAAGGGGTCGCCCAGCTGCTGGGCGCGCCGCCGCCCGGACCGGTCACTCTGCTCAAACTTCCCCACCACGGCAGCCGCGGCTCCTCGCCCCAACTCCTGGTGAAACGTTTCAGTCCCGATCTGGCCTTCGTGTCGGTCGGCGCCGGCAACCCCCATGGGCTGCCCCACCGGACGGTGGTCGATTACCTGCGGCAACGAAGAGTCCCCCTTCACCGAACCGACCAGGACGGAAGCCTGAGGTTCACCACAGAGGGGAAGGGTTGGAAGGCCGAGCACTGGGTCAGGGGGCTTTTCCGTTGACAGAACCACGGGATCTTGCTAGGTTTTAATCTTCTCACGAGGTGGAGGTCGGAGTGGAAAAACCAACCATACTGGTTGTGGATGATGAGCTGTTCTTTCGCCGCCTCTACGCCGACCAGCTGAAAGACGATGGTCACCATGTAGAAACCGTCGCCTCCGGTGCTGATGCTCTCGACCGACTCCGGCTGGGAGGGGTCGACGTGGTCCTCGCCGACCTGGTCATGCCCGAGGTCGATGGCCTTGATGTCCTGCGCCAGGCCCGGGCCCTGCCCTCCCCCCCCGAAGTGATCCTGGCGACCGGGCACGCTACCGTGGAGTCGGCCATTCAAGCCCTCAAGAACGGGGCCCGCGACTACCTGATAAAGCCATTCGATCCCGGCGAGTTGCGCCACCTGGTGAATCTCTGCCTGGACAAGCGGCGCCTGGAGACCGAGAATTCCCAACTCAAGGATCAGGTTCGCCTCTTTGAACGCGGACCCCACATCGTCTCCCAGCTTGAAATCGAAAAGCTTCTCCCGGTGGCCGTCGAGCTTCTCCTCCAGGAACTCGGAGGCGGCCGCGGCTTCGCATTCCTGCTGAACCGCAGCAAAGTATCGAGGCTGATGGGAACCGTCGGCCTCAAAGAGACTCAGGCCATGCTCCTGGCCCGGACCCTGCGGCCTTTCCTCAAGGACCTGGAAGGCCCGCACCTCCTCGACGGGGAGGATCTGGATCCGACCCGGCACTGGCCGAAGGCAATCGACCGCCTCTGCATTTTCCCCCTGAGGAGCCAGAACAGCATCAAGGGTGCCCTGGTCCTGATCAACGCCCCGGGCGGGGCGTTTCCCGATCCCTTCCCCATGAAGAGCATTGAGTTTCTCGCCCAGCAGGCCGCACTCGCCTTCGAGAATGCCTTTCGTTACGACGGGGCTCGGCAGCTCATGTACACCGACGATTTGACCGGGCTCTACAACTACCGGTACCTGGAAATGGCCCTGGACCAGGAAATCCGCCGGGCCAAACGCTACGGCGTTCCCTTCTCCCTTGTCTTCATTGACCTGGACCACTTCAAAAACATCAACGACACCCACGGCCACCTGGTCGGCAGCAACACCCTGCGAGAGGTTGCCAAGCTGCTGCGCAAAAGCGTCCGCGATGTCGACCTTCTGTTCCGGTACGGCGGGGACGAATTCACCGCGCTCCTGGTCGGCACCGACTCGCAGGGGGCTTTGCTGGTGGCCGAAAGAATCCGCAAAACCATCGAGGGACACACCTTCCGCGCCCCCAACCAGGTCAACTACTCGCTGACCGCAACCGTCGGCTATGCCACCTTCCCGGAGGACGCCAAGGACAAGGAAGCGATCATCGACCTGGCCGACCGGGCGATGTACTTCGGAAAGAAAGTCCGCAACGTCACCCGTGGCGCCAGGGAGATCACAGAATAGAACCGCTCAACGGAAGCGCCCGGCCGGTCCGACCTTCGACGGGCCCGGGCCCTTCCTTCCCCGCGGCAACGACTTTGGCGACCCCTTTCATGGGTCGCATAATTTTTTGCATGAACCAAAACATGCATCAACAGTATGAGGTGATAAGTACGTGAACATTACAGGCATCAAGGGAATGAACGACATCCTGCCGGGCGAGGTGGAAACCTGGCAGTTTCTGGAAACCCAAGCGCGACGCATTTTTCAGGCCTACGGCTTCACCGAGATCCGGGTGCCGACCGTAGAGAAGACCGAACTTTTCTGCCGCTCCATCGGCGAGACCACGGACATCGTCGAAAAGGAGATGTACACCTTCGACGACAAGAGCGGCAACTCCCTGACCCTGCGCCCCGAGGGGACGGCCCCGGTGATGAGGGCTTTTATCCAGAACAAGCTGTACGCCCTGGACTCGGTCAACAAGCTCTACTACCTGGGGCCGATGTACCGCTACGAGCGCCCCCAGAAGGGACGTTACCGCCAGTTCCACCAGATCGGAGCCGAGGTGCTCGGGGTGGACGATCCCAAGATCGACGCCCAGGTGCTGAGCATGCTCTCTCACTATTTCCAGGAGGTGGGCATCCGGGACATTGAACTGCAGATCAACTCCCTCGGCTGCCCGGAGTGCCGCCCCGGCTACCGGAAAGCCCTGGTCGACTATCTCCAGCAGCGGCTGTCATCCCTCTGCGAAGACTGCAAGCGCCGCTACGAGACAAACCCCCTGAGGGCCCTCGACTGCAAATCCCAGGGCTGCAAGGAAGCGACCCAGAACGCCCCGTCGGTTCTCGATTCCCTCTGCGCCTCCTGCGAGGACCACTTTTCCCGGGTGCGGGGGCACCTCGACGACATCGCCGTCGCCTACACCGTCAACCCGCGCATGGCCCGGGGTCTGGACTATTACACCAAGACCACCTTCGAGATGGTCACAAACAGCCTGGGGGCACAGAACGCCGTTGCCGCCGGGGGACGCTACGACGGGCTGATCGAGGATCTGGGCGGACCATCCCTTCCGGGCATCGGTTTCGCCATGGGGGTGGAGCGCCTGGCGCTGATGCTCGGCGAGAAATCGATCGAGGCGCCCCGCCCCGACCTCTTCATCGCCGCCCTCGGCCAAGAGGCCGGCCGCAGGGGGTTCGTCCTGCTGTCTGCCCTGCATCGCCGGGGTCTGCACGCCGAGATGGACTACGAAGGCAAGAGCCTCAAAGCCCAGTTGCGGCGTGCCGGAAAACAAAAGGCCCGCTTCGTGCTCATCCTCGGCGAAGAGGAACTCGCCCGGCAGGCGGGCCAATTAAAGGACATGGACGCCGGCAGCCAGGAAGAGGTGCCCCTCGGTGCGGTCGAAGAACTGATGATGGAAAAGTGCCGGCCGGCCGATCGGGAGGCAGGATAGTCCTTGACGTTGTCACGAGGGGATTTGTATAGTGTCCTCTTTGCATCTGCGTCGTCTGACCATCCACTGAATGACATATATAGCCTCTGGAGGACATACCCTTGAACGACTTGCTTGGTGACTGGAAACGAAGCCAATATTGCGGCCAGGTGACTGCGGCGGATATCGGCAAAGAGGTCTGCCTGATGGGCTGGGTGCAACGCCGCCGGGACCACGGGGGCCTTATCTTCATCGACCTGCGGGATCGCGACGCGATCGTGCAGCTGGCCCTCGACCCCGACCGCGACCCCGAGGCCCACGCCAAGGCGGAGGCGGTTCGCAACGAGTTCGTACTCGCGGTCAAGGGAACAGTTTCGCCCCGCCCCGAGGGGACGGTCAACCCCAAGATGAAGACCGGCGAGATCGAAGTCGAGGTTCGTGAGCTGCGCATCCTCAACTCGGCCAAGACCCCGCCCTTCATGCTCGACGAGTACACTGACGTGGCCGAAAACCTGCGCCTGAAGCACCGCTATCTCGACCTGCGCCGGCCCGCCATCCAGAAGAACCTGATCATGCGGCACCACGTCGCCCACACCGCCCGCACCTACCTCGCCGAACACGGTTTCCTCGAGATCGAAACCCCCATGCTGACCAAGAGCACTCCCGAGGGGGCCCGCGACTACCTTGTCCCCAGCCGGGTCAACCAGGGCAGCTTCTACGCTCTGCCCCAGTCGCCCCAGTTGTTCAAGCAGCTGCTCATGGTCTCCGGCTTCGACCGCTACTGCCAGATCGTCAAGTGCTTCCGCGACGAGGACCTGCGCGCCGACCGGCAGCCCGAGTTCACCCAGATCGACTGTGAAATGAGCTTTGTCGACCAGGACGACGTCATCTCGATCATGGAGGGGATGATCTCCCGTGTTTTCCAGGGGGCCCTGAACGTCGAAGTGCCGCTGCCCATGCCCCGGATGACCTATGCCGAGGCCCTGGCCCGGTTCGGCGTGGACAACCCCGACCTGCGCTTCGAGCTCTAACTGGTCGATGTCAGCAACCAGGTCAAAGGCTCCGGCTTCAAGGTCTTCGCCGACGTGGTCAAAAAAGGCGGCATCGTCAAAGCGATCAACGTCAAGGGCGGCGCCCCCCTCTCTCGCAAGGACCTCGACGACCTCACCGAGTTCGTCAAGATCTACGGCGCCAAGGGCCTGGCCTGGGTCAAGATGACCGAAGAGGGCTGGCAGTCGCCCATCGCCAAGTTTTTCAGCGAGGAAGAGCTTCAAGCCATCGACCGCACCCTCGAGGCGGAAACCGGCGACCTCCTGCTCTTCGTCGCCGACACCTATGCCGTGACAAACGAAGCGCTCGGGCGCCTGCGCGGCCATCTCGGCCACAAGCTCGGCCTTGTTAACAAGGACGCGTTCCGCTTCGTCTGGATTACCGACTTTCCCCTTCTCGAGTGGGACGGCGAGAGCCGCCGCCACGTCGCCGTCCACCACCCTTTCACCGCACCGATGGACGATGACATGGCCCTGCTCGACGGCGAGCCCGGGAAGGTCCGGGCGAAGGCCTACGACCTGGTTCTCAACGGGTCGGAAATCGGCGGTGGCAGCATCCGTATCCACGACCAGGCGGTGCAGAGCAGGATGTTCGACCTCCTGGGCATCGGGCCGGAAGAGGCCCGGGAGAAGTTCGGCTTCCTTCTGGACGCCCTCGAATACGGCGCGCCGCCCCACGGAGGAATCGCCTTCGGACTGGACCGACTGGTGATGATCCTGACCGGCAGCGATTCGATCCGAGATGTCATTGCCTTCCCGAAGACCCAGAAGGCCACCTGCCTCATGTCCGAGGCGCCGAACGAAGTGGATGAAAAACAGTTGAAGGAATTGTCCATCCGCGTGACGGCACGACCCAAATAGGGCCCAACTGAAAGGCGCCCAAAGTCACCCATGGCAAAACTTTTCACCTGCATCCTGTTCATGACCCTGCTTCTCGGCGGGTGCGCATCGCCGCCCCGCCAGGAGCTTCAGGCCGCCCGACTGGCGGTAGCCCGGGCCTACGCCTCCGAAGCCCCTCTCCTGGCCCCCCTGCCCTACCAGGCGGCCGAGCGGGCCCTGAGGGAGGGAGAGCATCGCTACCGCCTCCGGGATTATTGCGAGGCCCGGCAGGTGCTGCCCCGGGCCGAATCCCTGGCCCGCCACGCCTCCCTCAAGGCCGGGGAGGAGAAGAGCCGGATCGCCGAGAAGGAGCAGCAGCGCATCGCCAAAGAGGAGCAGCGCCGGGAAGAGGTCCGCAAGGCCGAGGAGCGACTCCGTCTGCAAGAGGAGCATGCCAGGCGATCCCAAAGCTCCCAGACTCCCCCGCCTTCCAAACCGAAACCGGCCCCAGCGCCGCTCCCGCCGCCGACCCGATACACCGTTGGCGAAGGGGAGACCCTCTGGACCATCGCCGGCCAGGGGAAGGTCTACTCCGATGCCCTGCTTTGGCCCCTGCTCTACAAGGCCAACAGGGACCAGATCAAGGACCCGCGGCAGATCTACCCCGGGCAGATCCTCAACATCCCCAGGGACTTCACCGGGGAGGAAGAGCAAGAAGCCCGCGCAATGGCCCGTGAGTCGGACATCTTCCCCGTGGAGACCCTGCTCCCAAACCCATCCCCCAAACCCTACTAAAATGGTGTTTGTTTTCAATCCAACAGTACCCGCCGCCCTCTGCCGCGGGGCCATCTTTTCACTTGACACCCCCTGCCCATTTGTATACTGTATACAACATTCTTGACCCGGCCTCATCTTGCTACAGCACATAGCACTTATACGCACCTACTGATCGTTCGCTCTTTTTCACTGTTATCGTTTTAAAATTAACATTTACCTTATTACCATTCATACAATCTAAAACATTCCCCTCAAGGCTAGACAAAACAACGAACATATCACCTTAGTTTCATCCGTCACTGATTAAACCAGTTGATAAAGGCGATCGCGATTTGCCTTTCTTGAGCCTCTGGCGATACTGGCATAACAAACTTAAGGAGAGAAACATGGCAAAAATTATCTGGTCAGAAATTGATGAAGCACCCGCGTTGGCTACCTACGCCCTCCTCCCGATCGTTCAGGCGTTCACCAAGGGGACCGGCGTTGACGTTGAGACCAAGGACATCTCCCTGGCTGGCCGTATCATTGCAAACTTCCCCGAGAAGTTGACCGAAGAGCAGAAGGTTGCCGATTACCTGTCGGAACTGGGTGAGATCGTTCTGAAGCCGGAAGCCAACGTTATCAAGCTGCCGAACATCAGTGCTTCGATCCCTCAGCTGCAGGACGCTATCGCCGAACTGCAGGAGAAGGGCTACGACATTCCGAGCTACCCTGAAGAGGCGACCACCGACGCAGAAAAAGAGCTGCAGGCCCGCTTCGCCAAGTGCCTCGGCTCAGCCGTCAACCCGGTGCTGCGTGAAGGCAACTCCGACCGCCGCGCCGCCGCTTCGGTAAAGAAGTTCGCCCAGAAGAACCCGCACCGGATGATGAAGCCGTGGCCTGCTCCCGGCACCTCCAAGTGCCGTGTTGCCCACATGGAAGGCGGCGACTTCTACGAGACCGAAAAATCGGTCACCATGGACGCTGCAGACACCGTCAAGATCCAGTTTGTTGACGCTGCCGGCAATGTCACCGTCAAGAAAGACGGCCTGGCCCTGCAGGCTGGCGAAGTTCTCGACAGCTCGGTCATGAAGGTTGCCGCTCTGCGCGAGTTCTACGCCAAGACCGCCCAGGAGGCCAAAGAGAAGGGCGTACTGCTCTCCCTGCACCTCAAGGCCACCATGATGAAGATCTCCGATCCGATCATGTTCGGTCACTGTGTCTCGGTTTACTTCAAGGACGCTCTCGAGAAGCATGCCGACACCCTTGCATCGATCGGTGCCAACGTCAACTTCGGCATGGGCGACATCCTCAACAAGCTCAACAAGCTTCCGGCCGAGAAGAAGGCCGAAATCGAAGCCGACATCAACGCCTGCTACGAGGGCCAGGCCGCTCTGGCGATGGTCGACTCCCGCAAGAACATCACCAACCTGCACGTTCCGAACGATGTCATCGTCGATGCTTCGATGCCGAACGTCGTGCGTGACGGCGGCAAGATGTGGAACCTGCAGGACGAGCTGCAGGACACCATCGCCATGGTTCCCGATCGCTGCTACGCCACCATGTACCGCGAGATCTGCGAAGACGCCAACAAGAACGGCCAGTTCGACCCGGCCACCATGGGCAGCGTTTCCAACGTCGGCCTGATGGCTCAGAAGGCTGAAGAGTACGGTTCCCACGACAAGACCTTCGAAGCTCCTGCCGCTGGCAAGTTCCAGGTTGTCAACGCCGCTGGCCAGGTGATCCTCGAGCAGCCGGTTGACACTGGCGACATCTACCGTTCCAGCCAGGCCAAAGACATTCCGATCAAGGACTGGGTCAAGCTGGCCGTCAACCGCGCCAAGGCGTCCGGTGAGCCGGCAATCTTCTGGCTCAACGAAAACCGCGGTCACGATAAAGAGATCATCAAAAAGGTCAACAAGTACCTTCCCGAGTTCGATACCGCCGGCCTCGATATCCGCATCATGGATCCTGTCGCCGCCATGAAGTTCTCCCTCGAGCGGGTTCGCAAGGGGCTGAACACCATCTCCGTGACCGGCAACGTCCTCAGGGATTACCTGACCGACCTCTTCCCGATCCTCGAACTGGGCACCTCGGCTCGTATGCTCTCCATCGTTCCCCTGATCAACGGTGGCGGCCTCTTCGAGACCGGCGCCGGCGGTTCTGCTCCGAAGCACGTCGAGCAGTTCCTCAAGGAAGGTCACATCCGCTGGGATTCCCTCGGCGAGTACTGCGCCCTGGTTCCGTCCCTGGAGCAGGCTGCAACCGCTGACAACAACCCGAAGGCCGCTATCCTGGCCGAGACCCTCGACGCTGGTATCGGTCAGTACCTGGAAAACCAGAAGCTGCCTTCCCGTAAGGTCAAGGAAATCGACAACCGCGGCGCCAGCTTCTACCTGGCTCTCTACTGGGCACAGGCTCTCGCCGCTCAGGACAAGGACGCTGCGATGAAGGCCCGCTTCTCCGAGGTCGCTGCCGAGCTCGAGAAGAACGCTTCCAAGATCGATGCCGAGCTGGTCGACTGCCAGGGCTCCCCGGTCGACGTCGGCGGCTACTTCAAATTCGATCCGGTCAAGGCCGACAAGGCAATGCGCCCGAGCGCCACGCTGAACGCAATCATTGACGCAATGTAAGGACCTTAGCAGGTTCGGGGCAACTCGGTTGCCCCGAACCTTGTTTTTCAATTTCCCAACATAAGGAGAGAAAACCATGGCTAGACCGAAAATCGCATTGATCGGTGGTGGGCAGATTTGTGGCGTTCTGGCACAGCTTTGCGCCCTGCGCGAGCTCGGGGACACCGTCCTCTTCGACATCGTCGAGAACATGCCCCAGGGCAAGACCCTCGACCTCGCCGAGGCCTCCCCGGTCGACGGTTTCGACGTCAGCGTCACCGGCACCAACGACTACAAGGACATCGCCGGCGCCAACATCGTCATCGTCACCGCCGGCCTGCCCCGCAAGCCCGGCATGAGCCGTGACGACCTGATCGGCGTCAACAGCAAGATCATGACCCAGGTGTCCGAAGGCATCAAGCAGTACGCCCCCGACTCCTTCGTCATCATCATCTCCAACCCCCTCGACGCCATGGTCACCCTGTGCCAGAAGATCACCGGCTTCCCCCCCGAGCGGGTCATGGGCCAGGCCGGCGTCCTCGACTCCGCCCGCTTCGCCGCCTTCATCGCCTGGGAGCTCGGCGTTTCCGTCAAGGACGTCACCGCCATGACCCTCGGCGGCCACGGCGACACCATGGTTCCTCTCGTCCGCTACGCCAGCGTCAACGGCATCCCGGTCATGGAGTTGCTCGAGCAGAAGTACGGCAGCACCGCCAAGGCTGAGGAAGTCATGACCGCCATGGTCGAGCGCACCAAGGCCGCCGGCGGCGAAGTCGTCAAGCTTCTCGGCAACGGCAGCGCGTTCTACTCCCCCGCTTCCTCCGCCATCGCGATGGCCGAAGCGATCCTCCGCGACCAGAAGCGGGTCCTGCCGGTCTGCGCCCTGCTCGACGGCGAGTTCGGTGTCGACGGCTTCTACGTCGGCGTCCCCTGCATTCTCGGCGCCGGCGGCATCGAGAAGATCATCGAGTTCAAGCTCGACGCCACCGAGCAGGCCCTGATGGACAACTCGGTTGCCGCAGTCAAGGAACTGGTCGGGAGCATGAACCTGTAGCAGGTATCATTGTTTGAAATGTCGCATCGTAAAGAAGGGCAATGGCGACATTGCCCTTCTTTACGATTTCAAAAAAACATATATCTAAATAAAATGATTGGCATTTCGGCCGTTATCGCCGCAAGCCCTGCGCCACTTCCCCCTCTCAGGACTTGTCCGCTCGATCAGCCTGCCCGGTCTTTACACCATAATTTTCTGGCTTGAGTGGTGCGTTTGTGTTAGCATTCCGCCGCATTATCAAGCCGTTGCATAAACGTCAAACACGCGCAAAGGAGAAAAACGGGAATGAGCAGTGCAAGATTGGAGGTCATCGAAAGGTACTGCAAGGGGTGCAATATCTGCGTCGAATTCTGCACCACTAAGGTCCTTGAGATGGATGCGTTCGTGGTAAAAGTCGCCAAGCCCGAGGCTTGCATCGCCTGCATGCAGTGCGAGTTGCGGTGCCCTGACTTTGCCATCAAAGTCCACAAAGATTAATCATATTCCATAGGAGGACGGAAAACGTGGCTAAGAAAGTTGCTCTTTTGCAGGGGAACGAAGCCTGTGCCCAAGGTGCGATGTACGCCGGGGCCAAGTTCTTCGGCGGTTACCCCATCACCCCCTCCACCGAGGTGGCCGAGGTTCTCTCCGTAGAACTGCCCAAGGTCGGAGGCAAATTCATCCAGATGGAAGACGAGATCGCCGCCATGGCGTCGGTCATCGGCGCCGCCCTGACCGGTGCCAAGTCGATCACCGCGACCTCCGGCCCGGGGGTTTCGCTCAAGCAGGAACTGATCGGCTATGCCTGCATCGCCGAAGTTCCCTGCGTCATCATCAACGTCATGCGTGGCGGCCCCTCCACCGGGATGCCCACCGGCCCCGGCCAGTCCGACGTCATGCAGGCCAAATGGGGCACCCACGGTGACCACGCGACCATCGCCGTCGCCCCCGCCTCCTGCCAGGAGATCTTCGAGGAGACCGTGCGCGCCTTCAACCTGGCCGAAAAATACCGCATGCCGGTCCAGGTCCTCTTCGACGAGATCGTCGGCCACATGCGCGAGCGCATCGAGTTCCCTGAGCCGGGCGAACTCGAGATCATCGACCGCGCCGAACCGACCGCCTCTCCCGCCGACTACAAGCCCTACGACACCTCCTTCGGCGACGTGCCTCCCCTGGCGGCCTTCGGCTCCGACTACCGCTACCACGTCACCGGCCTGAACAAGGCGGCTGACGGCTTCCCCACCACCAAGGCCGAACTGGTCGACGCCGAAGAGCGCCGCCAGATCAGCAAGGTCGAGTGCGAGAGCGCCCGTGCCGACATCGAGAAGAACGAGGAGTACCTCACCGAGGACGCCGAGGTTCTGCTCCTGGCTTACGGCTCCACCTCCCGTTCTGCCCGCTACGCGGTCAACAAGCTACGCTAGCAGGGGGTCAAGGCCGGCCTCTTCCGCCCCATCACCCTCTGGCCCTTCCCCGAGAAGCGGGTCGCCGAACTGGCCAACCAGGTCAAGGCGATCGTGGTTCCCGAAATGAATCTCGGCCAGATGATTCTCGAAGTCGAGCGTGTGATCAAAGGATCTTGTGCCCTGGCTGGCGTGTTCCGGGTTGACGGCGAGCCCATCAACCCCGGCCAGATCATGGACAAGGTCAAGGAGGTACTGTAAATGGCTTACGATTACGATAAATGGATCCGCCCGGGCAAGCTGCCCCACATCTGGTGCCCCGGATGCGGTCACGGCATCGTCATGAAGGGCCTTATCCGGGCCATGGAGACCTGCGGCCTGGAAAAGAACAACACCGCCCTCGTTTCCGGTATCGGCTGCGCCAGCCGCCTGCCCGGCTACATTGACGCCTGCACCCTTCACACCGCTCACGGCCGTGCGGCCGCTTTCGCCACCGGCGTCAAGATGGCCAAGCCCGAGATGAACGTCATCCTCTGCGGCGGCGACGGCGACGGCACAGCCATCGGCGGCAACCATTTCATCCACGCCTGCCGGCGCAACATCGACATGACCTACGTCGTGCTGAACAACAAGATCTACGGCATGACCGGCGGCCAGTTCTCCCCCTGCACCCCCACCGGCGACATGGCCTCCACCACCCCCTACGGCAACCCCGACCCGGTCTTCGACATCAGCAAGCTGGCCATCGGCGCCGGTGCCACCTTCGTGGCCCGCACCACCGCCTTCCACGCTACCCAGATCGACAAGCTGATCGTCGAAGGGATCAAGCACAAGGGGATGTCCATCATCGAAGTCCTCGACGACTGCCCCACCACCTACGGGCGCCGCAACAAGTTCCGCTCCGTCGTGGACATGATGAAGCAGCTCAAAGAAGTCGCCGTCCCCGTAGCCGCAGCCGCCAAGATGACGGCCGAGCAGCTCGAAGGCAAGGTCCTGACCGGCGTCCTCTACAAAGAGGAGAAGCCCGAGTACACCGAGCAGTACGCCAACGTCATCGCCAAGGCCCAGGGCGCCTGATCCTTCGACCGGTTCAAACAAGGAGAGTATAGAAATGGCTGATAGATATGAAATTCGGTTTTCAGGCGCCGGCGGCCAGGGCCTGATCACCGCCGGCATCATTCTCGCCGAGGCCGCCTCCATCATCGAGGGCAAGAACGCCGTGCAGTCCCAGAGCTACGGCCCCGAGGCCCGCGGCGGCGCCTCCAAGTCGGAGGTCATCATCTCCGACGAACCCATCGACTACCCCAAGGCGACCGTCGTCGACGCCTGCCTTGCCATGACCCAGGAGGCCGCCGACAAATACGCCGTCGGCATCAAGGCCGGCGGGGTCCTGCTGCTCGATACGGACTTCGTCCCTAACGAGCCCAAGGGGGACTTCAAGGTCTACAAAATGCCCATCATGCGCACCGCTCAGGATGAAATCGGCCGTGCCATCGTCGCCAACGTGGTCGCGCTGGGCGCGATGATCGCCCTGACCGACGTTGTCTCCAAGGAAGCGGGCGAAAAGGCTGTTCTGGCCAAGGTTCCCGAAGCCTTCCTGGAACTGAACAAGAAGGCCTTCAACCTCGGCTTCGAAAAGGTCAAGGCCCTCATGTAGCCTGGTCCTAGATACTGCGACAAGCAAAAAGCCCGGCAGCGAAACGCTGCCGGGCTTTTTGTTTGTCATTGTCCGTATTTTTAAAAGGTTCAGCACCTAGCCGTGGGCGGCGACATATTCCTCGGCTTTTGCCACCAACTCCTTGCTCCCGATAAAGACCGGGGCCCGGGCTTCGATCCCCTCTGGCGTCAGATCGAGAATGCGCTCGCGTCCCGTCGAAGCCGCGCCGCCCGCCTGCTCGATGAGGTAGGCCATGGGGTTGAGTTCGAAGAGAACCCGCAGCTTTCCATCCGGCGCGCCTTGAAGGTGGGGATAGAAGAAAATCCCCTTACCCTTCATCAGAATCTGGTTGATGTCGGGGACGAACCCCCCACTGTAGCGCAGCTTGGAACCGTTCTCCTCCAGTTGTCCCACGAACTTCTCGACCCCAGAGGTGTACTTGTTGCGCTGCCCCCCGGGGGAGTAGATGCTGCCGCTCGACTCCACGGTGATGTTTTCACGGGTCAGGGTGTATTCCATGAGCTTATTCATGGCGAATTCGTGGACCCCGTTGCCGGTGCTCAGAACCATCGTGGTGCGGGGCCCGTAAAGGATGTAGAGGGCCGCCACCTGGTTGCGGCCAGGCTGGAGCAGGTCGCACCCCTCGTAGATGGAGACGATGGTTCCCACCGCGAGGTTAACATCGACCAGGGAGGAACCGTCGAGGGGATCGTAGGCCACCGAGAATTTCCCTTCGCAGTCAGGCGAAATGGGAAGGATTTCCGGAGACTCTTCGGAGGCGATATTGGCCACGACTCCCGAATGAGCGAGACGCTTGCGCAGGATGCGGTCGGAGAGGACATCCAGAGCCAACTGCTGCTCTCCATAGAGGTTGGAGGTTCCGGCAACTCCAAGATCACCTGTGCGGATCGAGTTGACGATGTACTTGGAAGCCTCTGCGATCTCGCAGATGAGGCGGGTCAGGTTCCGGTCCTCATCCTGCTCGCGAAGATACCGCCGAAGATCGACCTGAAAGGGTGTCTTTCCCGGTTCTGCCATCTTGTTTTCACTCCCTATGCAAAAAAACCGCCCCGAAGGGCAAGATAAAAACAATTTTGAATTTTAGAATAATTCTAGTCCTTCGGCAAGAAAAAACCCGGCACGCTCCGAATGGAGACCGCCTTGACGGACAGCCCAAAGGTGTTACTATCGAATTGAAATCGGCCAGATTTCAGCCTCTCTATTTTTCCTGATACGGAGGAAACCATGACCGAGAATAATCAGCCAACGGAAGAACATCAGGGCGAGAAACATCCCGGCAAAATCGAAACATGGTGGGACGCAACACTCAAAACCTGGAACGCGACCACTTTCAGGGCTGGACAGTACAAGCGACTGGTACAGAAAAAGATCGACCTGGCCTCCCTCCAGAAGCAGATTGCCGCGGATCATGCCGAACTAGGCAGGCAGATCGACCAGCTTCGGGACGCCGGCGAAGCGGACATTTTCGGGAACCAGAACGTCCAAGGCCTTTTCGAAAAGTTGCACGGTCTCAAAGAAAATGCGGCGACCCATGAAAGGGAAATCGCGGACCTCCAAACCGACCACACGCCCGAAACGATGGCGTCAAGCGAGGAGCAGCCGCCGGAAGAGACAAGACATTAACGCAAAAGTGAATATGACAGAATGTAAAAGGCCCCCCGGAGACGAGGGGCCTTTTGTTTTCCATCGTAAGGTAAAGTGACTCTCTGTTTCTCAGCGCATGTGTTTTCGTGATCGAGGCACGCTGTGCAGGCGAGCATCCTTGTACTCGCGATCCCACCTGCGCATCGACTCCTGGATTTCACCCTCGACCTCGGCCATCGCAGCCTCGTGCCTTTCCATGATGTCGAGATCCTGATCCAGGCGTTCGAGGTTTCTTCCCATACCGGACTCCACCGACGTTTCCGCCCTGTTGTTCAGATCGGTCATGCTACCTCCTTTTGCGTGTACCCACATCTTCCCGCCTGCCCGCCGATTCCTTCCCGAACGGGACACGCGGGACTCGAAAACCTTTCCACGAAATCGGTTTTGCGTAAAAACATTATAACACAACACCCTCTGTGAATTTCTTTGCCCCTGCCCAGGGTGAACCCAGTCGCCTCAGGCAATAACGCCCGGTCAGGGCCTTTCTCCTTTCTGAAGAATCTCCGCCATGTCCCTGTGGATGAATCCGTTGCTGGCAAGGCACTCCCTGCCATAGATATCCAGGTCTTGTCCGTTGAAGTCGCTGATCTCGCCCCCGGCCTCCTCGATGAGGATTTTGCCCGCCGCAAGATCCCAGGGTTTGAGTTTCATCTCCCAGAATCCGTCCAGCCGCCCGGCGGCGACGTAAGCAAGGTCCAGACTCGCCGCCCCGGCGCGGCGGCAGGCCTGGGCGCTCTGCTGAAAATGAATAAAATGATCATAGTTGTTGACCGGACTGGTCTTACGATCATAGGGGAAACCCGTGCCCAAAAGGGCCCGGTCGAGACGGCCGGTGCTGGAGACCTGGATTTGAATGTCGTTCAAAAAGGACCCTTTGCCCTTTTCGGCAAGGAACAACTCCTGGTGAAACGGATTGTAAACGACCCCTAGGGTCACCTCCCCCCGGACCTCAAGCGCGATGGAGACGGCGAACCACGGAAAGCCGTGCGTATAGTTCGTGGTCCCGTCCAGGGGGTCGATGATCCAACGATAGTCAGAACATATGCGGCCGTGGTCCTTTTCCTCGGCGAGGATATCGTGCCGCGGGAAAGTGCTGCGGATCACCGTGACGATCGCCTCCTCCGAGGCCCGGTCGGCCTCGGTGACCAGGTCCACCTCCCCCTTGAGGTGGACCTGCAGAGAACAACCGAATTTCTGCAACAGCAAACGTCCCCCCGCCTTGGCCGCCGCAATGGCAATCTGCCTCATGGCGTCCCCCTGTCCGAAGCGGGTCCGCCCCCGCCGCTGCAATCCCACCACAACTGGGTCGCGGCGACCACCGCAACGGGGATGCAGAAGAATTGAAGGAAGGGGATAGCCAGAAGAACAAGCAACCCAACGCCGAAACCGAGCATGAGAAATTTGCGCCCAAAAATGAAACGCCGCTGGTCCCGGAAAGTCGAGCGCTTGCGGCTGAAGACAAAGCCGGTGTATTCCACGGCCAGAAAGAAGAGGGTGAACAGAACCGAAAGGACCGAATAGACCATGGTCCCCACGCCGGGGATCAGGTTAAGAAGAAGCAGCAGGACCATGCCCAGCACGAAAAAGAGCATTTTCTTGCTCTCCTCCACCAGGGTCCGACGAACATCCTTCCCAAAGGCACCCAGGGAAAAGGGTTCCTCGTTGCGCCGCCCGGCCAAAGTTTCCTCGGTTCGCTCCGACAGCAGGTCATTGAAGGGGGCGGCGATCAGGTTCCCCACCACGGTGAAGGCAAAAAAGACCAGAACCGCCGTAGCCAGAGCGGCAACGACCCAAAGAGTGTAAAAGAGGATCAGCCAGTACCAGGCATCCCCTTGGGGAATGCGGTGGATAACCGTATCGTTGAAAAAATTGAGACCGAAATAGACGGCGAGGGAAAAGACCGATGTATTGATGATGAAGGGGATGAGGATGTACTTGAAAAGCCGCGGGCAACCCAATATGAATCGCCCAGCGCGGAAGGGAGAAAAGAAACCGCGAGAAAAGTTGGTGACCGGGTTGTCTTTGATAAAGTCGGACATGAAGGGTTGTGCGTCCCCAACCTGTGCGTTTTTTTCATCCTAGCACAACGCTTTTGCTTTTCCAAGAGTTGGGGCCGAGGTCCACGAAAATGTCGGGGGTTGAAGTACAACGTCCGCGAAGACGAGAAGTCCTTCATCGTTAAAAAAAAAGTCCGCCATCCCCTGGCGAGGGGATGGCGGCAAGGTTGTCGACAGGAGGCAAAAATCGTCGACAAATAAACTTTGGATATTTTAGAAATTCAGGGCCACGGTCACACCACCCATGAACTCGTCGTCGATGCCGGAGATGTCCTCGGCGTCGTCGCTCATGGGAGTGGAGTAGATCACTGCAGGACTGACGACGATCTGGTCGGTCACCGAGTAATCGAGGCCGAGGCTCAGTTCGGCATTGTGCAGGTCGCTGTAATTGCCGACCGCGAAATCGGACTCCTGGTTGTAGCTGACCAGGGCACCGATGCCCAGGCCGATGTTCTCTGCGAGGTCGAAACCGTGCCCGACGGAGAAGGTGTAAAAGGCACCCGTCTCTTCGCACTCGTCATAATCGTAGTAAATGGTCAGGGAAGGCTCGAGAACAGTATTCAGGCTCACACCGAGGTAAAGCTCGTTGGTCGTCTTGAAGCCGTCCACATCGTAGAGGATGTTGCCGATGCTCATGGAAACCAATTCCCCGAGGTCAAAGGAGTAGTCGAGAACCAGATCGACCTCGTTCATCTCCCCGGTATTCTCGCTCATGTTGCCCCACCAGCCGAGGCTGAACCCGCCGAAACTGACGTCGGCCCCAGGCTGCGCAACGAAGCTGTCGTCTGCGCTCAGGTCAAACCCTCTCCAGAGGTACATGCTGTTAATGCTCACATAAGCGTCGCCGCTGACTTCGATTTCAGCAAAGGCGGGGGAGACGGAACCGATCATCATCATGGCAGCCAGCACAACAAAAAACTTCTTCATCCTTCTGTTCTCCTTATTTCTTGAGGGTTTTTCCCTGGAGGGCCCCCATCGGGCCCTCCAGGAAGCGACATTACAAAACCAGTCCAAATTCGAGGCGCTGAACAGTCTTTGCCAGATCTATGCCTGTTTCACCGGCTCGGTGACGACCCGGGCGGCAGCCTGAGCGGCACCGAGGCTGGAGCCGACGCCCACGCCGCCGATGTTGACGCTCTGGAAATCGGGGTAGGCTTCCATGCCGATCTCGGCGAGGTCGAGTCCGCGGAGTTCATCTTCCTCGGAGGCGCGGATTCCGATGGTGGCCTTGAGGGCGATCCAGACGATCGAGGAGGCGATGACAACAAAGGCCCCGGTGGCGGCCACACCGATGAACTGGGTAACAAAGCTCGCGCCGCTGTCGGTGAAGGGAACGGCCATGGTGCCCCAGATGCCGCAGACCAGGTGGACCGAGAGAGCGCCGACCACGTCGTCGATCTTGAGCTTGTCGAAGAAGGGAACGGCCAGCACAACGAGGATGCCGCCAACGGCGCCGATCAGGGTCGCCGCGCCGAGGGACGGGGTGGCCGGGCCGGCGGTGATGGAGACCAGGCCGGCCAAAGCGCCGTTGAGGCCCATGGTCACGTCGACCTTCTTGTAGAGGATCTGAACCATCGCCATCGCGGCAATCATGCCGCCGCAGGCAGCCAGGTTGGTGTTGGCGATAACGTTGCCCATCTCGATCACCGAGGCGGCATCGCCCAGGGCGAGGACCGAACCGCAGTTGAAGCCGTACCAACCCATCCACAGGATGAAGGTACCGAGGGTCGCCAGGGGGATGTTGGAACCGGGCATCGGGTTGACACGGCCGTTCTTGCCATACTTGCCCTTACGGGCGCCGAGGATGATGGCGCCAGTCAATGCGGCCCAACCGCCGACCGAGTGCACAATGGTCGAGCCGGCGTAGTCGGCGAAACCCATCTCGGAGAGCCAGCCGCCGCCCCAGCCCCAGGAACCCTGGATGGGGTAGATGATGCCGCACAGGATGGCGCAGAAGAGCAGGAAGGACCACAGCTTGATACGCTCGGCCACGCAACCGGACACGATGGAGCAGGCCGCGCCGCAGAAGACCATCTGGAAGAACCAGTCAGACGAGGCCGAGTACCCGGCGGAGTAGTCGCCGGCGAGGGCCGCGGCGTCGTCAGCCGCCCAGGGCCCGAAGGAGCCGATGAAACCGCCGTCGACCCCGGCATACATCAGGTTGTAACCGGTCACATAGAAGAGGATCCCGGCGATGCCGAAGAGGGAAATGTTCTTCAGGCAGATAGTGGCGACGTTCTTGTAACGAACGAGGCCTGACTCGAGCATGCCGAAGCCTGCAGCCATCCACATAACCAGGATGCCCATGACAAGGAAAGAGAAAGAATTCAGGATGTAGGTCATCTCGGAGACCGGGGCATCCTCAGCCAGGGCCAGGGTGGGCAGGGCAAAGAGCAGGCCCGCCAGGGTAAGGGAAACAAGTTTCTTCATTTTTATACCTCCTTGAGCTTTTTTCTCAGTTGGCCAATGGTTTTTTAGAGAGAATCGGAGCCGGTCTCACCCGTGCGGATACGCACCGACTGCTGCACGTCGTAGACGAAAATCTTTCCATCGCCGATCCGCCCGGTGCAGGCTTCCTTCTGAACCGCCTCGACGATCTCGTTTACCTGGTCGGCGGCGACCACCAGTTCGAGCTTCACCTTGGGGATGAAATCGATCTGGTACTCGGCCCCCCGATAAAGTTCGGTGTGCCCCTTTTGGCGGCCGAACCCGCGGACCTCGCTCACGGTCATCCCGGAGATGCCCATGTCGCTGAGGACGCTCTTGACGTCATCCAGTTTGAAGGGTTTGATGATGCAATCGATCTTCTTCATGCCACGTTCTCCTTTCCAGAGGGTATAAATAAAAAAGCGCCCACCTTCCGTGTATCGGAAGGGTGGGCGCCGTTGCCAACCGTCGGCCCTATCTGGAACACCTTTGTTCCCCGGGCCGCTATTCTGTTTTCTTTTTACCCGGCCCGTCGCCAGAAGAGATCTTCTCCTTTCTGCCAGCGGGCCGCTCCCTGCAATCTTCGTTTTCTATAGTAGCACAGGCTGTGCCAAAACTTTTTTCCCTTATCTTTCAGCAACATATGGCTTTTTGAATACAGAATATGCCTGTTTTTTTTGCACCCTGTGCAGGGCCTGAGCATGCAAAAGCAGCTACTCTGCCGGGAGAAAAACCCGGAAGGTAGTCCCCTTCCCCACAGCCGATTCGAGCTCCAGACGCCCCTCGTGCTCCAGCACGATGTTACGGCAAATATACAGACCCAAACCGGTCCCCTCCCCTTCCTTCTTGGTGGTAAAAAAGGGCTCGAAAATCCGTTTCCGCACCTCCGGGGGAATGCCGGCGCCCGAATCGGACACAACCGCCTCCAACATCCCCTCCCCGGCGGGCCGGGTCTCCACGGAAAGGGTCCCCCCCTCCTTCATGGCCTGGGCCGCGTTAAGAATCAGGTTGATAAATACCTGCTTGAGCTTGTTGGGATCGGCCTGGAGAACCGGAACTTCCCCGTAGGACTCCTTCAAGACAATGGAGTGGCGGGTCACCTCGTAGCGCACCAGGCGCAGCACGTCCTGAAGGATCTCGTTGAGGTCGACCCACCTCTTGGCGGCCCCCTGCCCCCTGGAGAAGGACAGCAGTCCTCCGGTCAGGGCCTTGAGCCGTTCGACCTCGCTCTCCACCCTCTCGACAAGCTCCTTCTGGAAGGAAGACAGGTTCTCCTCCCTTTGCAGCAACTGGGCCCCGTAGGCGATAACCGCCAGGGGGTTGTTGATTTCGTGGGCGATCCCTGCCGATAGCCTCCCGACCTCGGCGAGCTTTTCCGACTGAAGGGTCTGGTCGAGAAGCCTGCGGAATTCGGTGACGTCCTCGACGATCACCACCACCCCGACGGTCTTGCCGTCCTCCTTCAGGGGGGCCAGGCGCCTCTTCTGGAAACGCATCTCCCCCCGGTGGTCGCGATGGGCGAGTCGGAATTTCTCCGGCATGCCCGTATCGAAAACCTTGTGTACCCGATCGGCAAAACCCTCCCCCTCAAGCCCGGGGAAGATCCGGAACAGGCTGTGTCCGAGGACTTCGCTCTCGGCCATCCCGCTCATGTCTTCGATGCGGCGGTTCCAGGAAGTGACCCGCATCTCGTTATCAACGGTGTAGATTCCGAGATTGGCGCTTTGCAGGATACTGCCATTAAACTGGTGGAGTTTCTGGTAGCGCTCCGACATCCCCTTGAGGTTCTGGTAGAGGCGGGCATTCTCGATGGCGATAGCGGCCTGGCCGGCCATGGTCATGAGCGGGGCGATATCGCCCCGGGAAAAGGCGTGGGGACGGGGGCTCTCCACGTTGAAGACCCCGATCACCCTGTCCCTGGCCACCAGGGGCACCGCCAGTTCGCTACGGGCCCCGCTGATCCCCGGGACGTAATCGGGATGCGAGGCGATATCGGTCAGCAGGATCGGCTCTCCATCCCGGGCCACCTGCCCCATGACCCCTTGGCCCACCGTGATCTCTGGCCCGGTCGCCTCCTCCTCGTAGCCATAGGAAGCGGCAGTCACCAGCACCCCGCGTTTCTCTTCAAGGAGACGAATAATTGCGTTCTCGAACCGGAACACTTCCCGGGAGATGCGCAGGATGCGGTTAAGAAGCTCCTCCAGTTCAATGGTTGAGGCCAGTTCCTTGCCGATATCAATAAGTGCGGTGACCAGCTTTTCTTCCTGCCGGCCCGCTGAATGAATCGCCATTTCTTGTCCTTTTGCAGTGGGTGCCATATCCATTACAGGGCACAAGCCGTGCCATCCTCCTTTCACACGGTATCAAGGGAAAAAACGGCGTCGATGACGGGAAATCGCTCAAGATTTGTCCACCCGAAATTGACACATGCCCAATCCTTGAGCATTCGCGGGGCTCCCGAAAAGGGCAAATTCCCTCTTGTCACCGCCCACTCTTTCCCCTATACTCACCACTAAGAGAAAGCTCTCTGCCCTGCAAGTGAGGTTAGAACGCCCAAGCGGAATAATGTTATTTCGGGATCGCTTCCAGGGGCGTTGTGAGCCAGCCCACCACGTAGTGGGACGCCTGATACGCCCACAAGCTATCCCCCCTATTCTGGTACTCGCTTTGAGGCCGGAAAACCCACGGCAGGCGTGGAGAGCCATTCAAAAAAAAGGCGCCGACTCTGCGGCGCCTTTTCTGTTCCCGACTCCCATCTACGGCTTCTGTAACCGCCTTTTCCGCTTCCTTCTGTTGAGTAATGAATCACAAAAGCGACCCTCCCTCTCCCTGTCATGGCAGGCGAAAGAGAGGCATTCCTTTTTTGTCGCCGCGGCGTTCCTTTTTACGACCCCTGTCTCTTCAGGCCTCTCCCTCGACCTCTTCCACTTCGGCGGGCGGCCAACTGGTCACATCTTCGCCGACCTGAACCAAAAAGGCATCCGGGGTATCGAACCCGGTACACTGGATCACCTTCCCCACCTCGCCGGTCCTCATGTTGCGCAGGAAGGCGGGCATGTCTTTGTGTTCGGTTCGTTCGCAGGCATCGTTGTAGTCCTTGTGTTTCATGGTCACGTCCTCCCGTCCTTTTTTCTAAAGTATATCACCTAACCGAAGGCTGTGCCCCACTGGGCAAGGCGGGATTTCAGGGACCGAAAAACTTCCTGTCCGGCCAAGAAAACAAACCCCTACGTCAAAACAGCAAAGATATGCTAAGATGCAAAGTTGAATTCAGTGCAGGACGAAAGGTCACAATGAACGATCATACCCCTTCGGATATCCGGCGCCTGACGCTGGAAGGCAAGGACATCACCCTGGTGGGCACCGCCCACATCTCCCAGGACTCGGTTGACACCGTGCGAAGGGTCATCGAAGCGGAGATGCCGGACACGGTCTGCATAGAACTCGACGCGCAAAGGCACCGGGCCCTTCAGGATCAGAAGCACTGGGAATCCCTCAACCTCATCCAGGTCATCCGCAAGGGGCAGGCCCCCTTCCTGATGGCCAACCTGGCCCTGGCGGCCTTCCAGAAACGCATGGGACTGCAGACCGGCGTAAAGCCGGGGAGCGAACTGGCGGAAGCGGCCGCCCTTGCCAAGGACCGTGGCATGGCCGTTGAGCTTGTTGACCGGGAGATCCGCACGACCCTGCTGCGGGCCTGGCGCATGACCGGACTGTGGCGGAAGATGCACCTCCTCGCGACCCTTGTGGCCGGCCTGTTCGAAAACCAGAAACTCGATGAAGAGGAACTGGCCCGTCTGCGCCAGACCGACACCCTTTCGGCCATGCTTGAGGAGATGGGAGACATGCTCCCCTCGGTCAAGACGATCCTCGTGGACGAACGCGACCAGTACATGGCCCACCACATCCGCAACGCCCCCGGGAAGAAGATCGTGGCGGTGGTCGGCGCAGCACACCTGCCCGGAATTGTAAATCACATCTCCACCGGAGTCTCCGAGCAAACCATCGGGGAGATCTCCGTCATCCCTCCAAAGGCCAGCCTCTCCAAGGCCCTTCCCTGGATCGTCCCGGCCGTCGTGGCGGCCCTTTTCGCTACCGGCTTCTTTTTCGGCGACCGCCAGCAGCTGGCGGACACGGCACTGGCCTGGATCCTGGCCAACGGTCTGCTGGCCGCCCTCGGCACCCTTTTCGCCCTCGGGCACCCCCTGACCGTGGTTGCAGCCTTCGTGGCCGCTCCCATCACCTCGCTCAACCCCACGGTCGGTGCCGGCATGGTCACGGGCCTGGTCCAGGCTTTCGTGGCCGCACCAACCGTCTGTGACATGGAACGGGTCGGCGAAGACCTGACCACCGTGCGCGGCTGGTGGAACAACCGCATGACCCGGGTTTTGCTGGTGTTCCTCTTCTCCTCCCTGGGCTCCGCCGCCGGAACCCTCATCGCCTTCCACTGGCTCGCAGACCTTTTTTAGAGTTCCCTGGAGTCGGTTCAAGCCATCCCTCCAGGCCCTCTCTGCGTTGCGCCTCAATGCGCCAGCGCATGCCCTTGGCAAGGGGCCACGATGGCCGAGAGACGGGTCCCCCCTCCCTGCCGCCGAGGGCGCTAGTCCCCAGAGAGGGCAGGACGGTCCTGAATCACGTATCCCTGCTCGGCCTCTCCGGGTTTCCCCTTGTTTCCTAGGGCCAGTTCAAGGTCCACGTCCCGCTGATAAATATCCCTGCGGAACTGCATCGCCCCCGCAGCGTCCACCCAGGCAGTCCTGTAAAGGATGTGCACGGGTAGAGGATTGGACAGCCTCACCCACAAGGGTGACTCGAATTCGGTGGCGTCCAAAATCCGGTCGCAATCCCAGTCCTCTTCCTCTTCCAGGACAAAAGCGGCCAGGTCCTGGGGCCTCTCCACCCGGATACAGCCGGAGCTGAAGGAGCGGACGTGGTGCCCGAACAGATGCTTGTCGTTTGTATCGTGGAGGTAAACATCGAAAGAGTTGGGAAAAAGGAACTTGACCTGTCCCAAGGGGTTCCATGGTCCGGGTCGTTGACGCAGGACCCCCGGGAACCGGTCTGCGGTGACCTGGTCCCAGGAAATCCCGGAGAGGTCGAGGATTTCCTTTCCTTCGCCGCGGCCGCGCACAATTTCGAAATTCTTTCTCTCTAGATAGCCGGGATCGTCCTTGATCCTGGGAAGCTTGTCCTCCCGCAGGATCGTCGGCGGGACATTCCAGTAGGGGGAGAACACCAGGTACTTCATGCGGGCCGAGAAAATCGGGGTCTTGCGGTAGCCCGTCCCGACAATGACCGGCATGGACATCACCGCCCGGCCGCCCTCCACCACCTCGAGGGAGAAATCCGCGATATTGACCTGCAGGTGCCGCCGGCCCAGATCCCTCGGCAGCCATCGCCAGCGCTCCAGGTTAAGCTCGACCTGCCGGATGCGGGCCTCGACCGGGGTATTCAGTTCGGCGAGGGTCTTGGGCCCCACGACTCCGTCAGCGACCAGCCCGTGCCTGCGCTGAAACCGCTTCAGGGCGTCCTCCAGGCCAGCGTTGAACTCCCCGCCCCCCCCTGGCTCATCCCCCGCTCCGGAGTAGTCGCCGGATATTTCTAGCCGCTCCCGAAGCAGGTCGACCCGCCTGTCCACATCCCCCGGCCGCAAGGTCGGCCCTGCAGGAACCGCCGGCCATCCCCCAAGAGCCGAGAGGCGCCGCAGAGTTTCCAGTGCCTGACGTAACCGGTCGTAGCTTTCGTGGTGGGGGAGAAGCGAATCGAGAGCCCCGGCAACGCCCTCTCCGTCCAGAACCTGCTTCAGCAGCCGGGTAACGTCGCCGCCCTCGGTCAAGGCGCACAGCCCGAGGTGAAGGGCGCAGGGATCGACCCGTCCATGCCGAAGGTGGTGGGCATAGAGGAGAAAAGCGTCGGTAAGGAGCAGGTCGAGCCTGGCCACGTAGGACGAGTCGAAAAGAACTCCGTAGCGCCGCGAGTCAGCCTCCAGGGTCGCCAGGGGCTCTATCTCCCCGAGGTGATAATCTTCGGGACACAGGCCCTCGCGCCCGGCGTCCCTCAGCACCGAGAGAAGCTCAGCGCCCTTGCGTCCCAGGCCGAGGTCGCCGACCCACGCCGGCCGATAGTCTCGCTCCGCGTAGAAAGACGTCAGGATTTCGCCATGATGGAGGCCGTCCCATCCCCACGCCAGAAGCGGCGACGGCTCTTTCAGAAGAAACCGGAGATCCCCGGCCGTCTCCTGACTCAGCGATACGGCTTCGGCCGAGGAGCCCGGAAGAGAACAGGCGCACAGGACAAGGAAAAGGGCGAACCATTTTTTCCGAAACATTGCCAACTCGACCGCCGCCTCTCAAAATTAAATGGTTGCGTGTATATATAGGGTACTGCAAAACGATCAGGGGGAAAACCCCGGCCACCCATAAAAAGCAACGGCCGCCCCTCTCGGGACGGCCGTCGGCAACAGTCGTCATGCGGCTTCGTACCCCGTCATGATCAGGACAGGGCATCGGCCGGGATGTCTCTGGGGGGCCTTACTTCACCCACACCGTCTGGATATTGACGAATTCCTTGATGCCGTGATAGGAGAGTTCGCGGCCGAACCCGGAGATCTTGACTCCGCCGAAGGGCAGGCGAGGGTCGCTCTTGACCATACCGTTGACGAACGCTGCCCCGGCTTCGAGGTGGGCCGCGAACGCCTCGCCCTTCTCCAGGTCCGCGGTCCAGACGCACGCTCCGAGACCGAACGGGGTGTCGTTGGCGATATGCAGGGCATCGGCATCGTTTTCCGCCCGAATGACCGAGGCGACGGGCCCGAAGAGTTCCTCGGTATAGGCCGGCACGCCCGGCACAACCTCGGTGAGGATGGTCGGCGGGTAAAAGCAGCCGGCGCGCTCAAGCGGCGCCCCGCCGAGGACGACTTTGGCCCCTGCGGCCACCGAGGCCTTGACCTGGTCGTGCAGTTCCAGCATCAGATCGTGGCGCGCCTGGGCCCCGACCTGGCTCGATTCATCGAGCGGGTCGCCGATCACCAGGGCTTTCATGCTGGCGGTGAATTTCTCCAGAAACGCCTCGTAAACCTCCTCAACGACGATAAAGCGCTTGGCGGCGATGCAACTCTGTCCGGAATTGATGCAGCGCGACTTGGCCGCGGCGGCGGCGGCCGCGTCCAGATCGGCGTCGGCGAGAACGACGAAGGGGTCGCTGCCACCGAGCTCGAGGACGGTCTTCTTCAGCATCTCCCCGGCCTTGGCCGCCACCTTGCGCCCGGCGATGTCGCTGCCGGTGAGGGTCACCGCCTTCACCTTCGGGTTCTCGATGACCGCGTCGACTTTTCGCGAGCCGATCATCAGGGTGCGGAAGACGTTCGCCGGGAAGCCCGCCTTGACAAAGACCTCCTCGATCTGCAGCGCGCAACGCGGTACGTTGGATGAATGCTTCAGCACCCCGGTGTTGCCGGCCATCAGGGCCGGGGCGGCGAAGCGAAAAACCTGCCAGAAGGGAAAGTTCCAGGGCATAACCGCCAGAACGGTCCCGATCGGGCGGTGGCCCACGTACGATTTGGAACCGTCGCTCTCGATCGGCTCATCGGCCAGAAACCCTTCGGCGTGGTCCGCGTAGAAATCGCAGCAGAGGGCGCACTTGTTGATCTCGCCGCGCCCCTCTGAAATCGGTTTCCCCATCTCCACAGCCATGGTCCGCGCATACTCGTCGATATTATCGCGCAGGACCTGGGCGGCCCTCTTCATCAGGGTCGCCCGCTGCTCGAAGGTGGTATGCGCCCAGTCCATCCAGGCCTTGTCGACCTCTTCGATCACCGATGCGACCTGCTCGTCGGACCACTCCGTGAAGGTTTCAATCAGTTCCCCGGTTGCGGGGTTTATCGACTCCAGTGCCATAGCCTCCTCCTCCCTTGGCGCAACCGCGCCTCAAAGCCTCCAAACGATACGAAAAAAAGACCGGGCAAACCCGGCGGTTTTGCATCACGAACAATCTCTGCGGTGTTCAGATTTGGCAGACCAGTTTGCCTAATCTTTCGGTCAATTTCAAGTTTTCTTCATAGTCCACCGGACAATCGATGACCACCGGGCCATCATGCCCGAGGGCTCGGCGGAGCATCGGCCCCAGGTCCGAGGCCCGCTCCACCCGCAGGCCGAGGGCGCCGAAGCTTTCGGCGAAGCGCACAAAGTCCGGGTTTCCGACTTTCACGCCGGTCTGGCGGCCGTATCGGATCCGCTGTTTCCACTCGATCAGGCCGTAGGCGTTGTCGTTGAAGATCAGGATGACCAGGGGCAATCTCTCGCGCACCGCGGTTTCCAGTTCCTGGCAGTTCATCAAAAACCCTCCGTCGCCGGTCGCGGCTACAACCTTGTGCTCCGGAAAAACGAGTTTGGCGGCGATGGCCCCCGGCAGTGCGATCCCCATCGAGGCGAATCCGTTGCTGATGATGCAGGTGTTCGGCTGGTGGCAGGCGTACATCCGCGCCAGCCACATCTTGTGCGCGCCGACATCGGAGATCACGATATCCTCCCCGGCCAGGGCGCGGCGCAATTCGGCGACTATTCGCTGCGGCTTGACCGGAAAACCGTCGTCCCGCCCCGCCGCCTCAAGCTCCCCCATTAAGGCCCTGCGCAGCCCCTCGTTGGCCGGGACCGGCCATTTCCGGGCACCCAGGCAATCGGTCAGGGCGCAGAGCGTCTCTCCGATATCACCAATGACCTCGCATCGGGTATTGTAGAAACGATCGATCTCCGCCGCAGTTCGATCGATATGGACAATGCGCCGGGTGCCCTCCGGGTTCCACAGGCGGGGATGGTACTCGACGATGTCGTAGCCGATCGCCAGCACAAGGTCGGCGGCGTCGAAACCGCAGGAAACATAGTCCCGGGACTGCAGGCCAACGGCCATAAGCGACTCGGCCTGATCGTGGGGCACGCACCCTTTCCCCATAAAGGTGTGGGCAACGCCGATGCCGGTGGCGGAACAGAAATCGCGCAGTTCCTGGCAGGCGCCGCTGCGGATCACCCCATTGCCGGACAGGATGATCGGCCGGCGGGCCTTGCGAATCAGGTCGGCGGCGACCTGCAAGACCTCGGGATGGGGCTTGGTCGGGGGGACGAGAGAAGGCTCAAGGGGGTCAAGCCCCTCGACCGAGCGCTCGGCTACATCCTCGGGGAGGTCGATGTGAACCGCTCCCGGTTTTTCCGAGGAGGCCACCTTGAAAGCCTTGCGCACGATCTCAGGGATGGTGGCCGGGGCTTGAACCAGAGCGTTCCACTTGGTCACGGGACGGAACAGGGAGACCAGGTCGAGGTACTGGTGGGATTCCTTGTGCATGCGGTCCAGGGAAGCCTGACCGGTAATCGCGACCAGGGGAGCATGATCCATATTGGCGTCAGCCACCGCGGTCATCAGGTTGGTGGCCCCCGGCCCAAGAGTGGAAAGGCACACTCCCGGCCGGCCGGTCAGCCGGCCGTGGACATCGGCCATAAAGGCGGCCCCCTGTTCGTGGCGGGTCGTCACGAAGCGGATGGCCGAGTCGCGCAGCGCCTCCATCAGCGCCAGGTTCTCCTCCCCGGGAACGCCGAAGACGAACCTGACCCCTTCCTTTTCCAGGCACCTGACCAGAAGTTTCGCGCAGTTCATTGAGGTATCTGCTCCTTTGGCGGAAAATATCCGGCGAACAAAACTGACCAAAGTATACCCTTGGGAGAAAAAGCCGCAAGAAATGGGGCCCTGCCGCCGATAAAGATCAGTATTGACTTGGAACGCACAAACATGGTAAAAATTGCATATTCAGATCTTGGCATTACATTGTTGTCTTTATCCAACCCATTTCGCAACACCCCGCCCGCCGGGCGAGACTATCCCAACACCACGAGACGGAGGTTGAAAAACATGTCGATCCACTCCCGCAAATGGCTTCTCGCCACCCTGGTGGCTGCCTTTATCTGCCTGCCGGCCCTGCCCGGCCTGGCCGCCGAAACCGACCACACCGGCTTCGTCGAGGGTCCCTTCACCACCGGCCCCGAAGTGACCAAGCAGTGCCTCGAGTGCCACGAAGACGCCGCCACGGACGTCATGAAGACGTCCCACTGGACCTGGGCCCTGGAGCAGAAAGTCGACGGCAAGACCGTGGCGCGCGGCAAGAAGAACGCCATCAACAACTTCTGCATCTCCGTCACCGGCAACTGGCCGCGCTGCACGAGCTGCCATGCCGGGTACGGCTGGACCGACAACGACTTCGACTTCAATGACAAGACCAAGGTCGACTGCCTCGTTTGCCACGACACCACCGGCACCTATGTCAAGGAACCGACCGGCGCGGGCAATCCCGCCAAGAGCGTCGACCTGCTGCGCGTGGCCCAGAACGTCGGCAAACCGGTCCGCGACAACTGCGGCGCCTGCCACTTCTTCGGCGGCGGCGGCGATGCCGTCAAGCACGGCGACCTCGACTCCTCCATGGCCTACCCGGACCGTACCGTCGACGTTCACATGGACGCCGAAGGGAACGACTTCCAGTGCCAGGCCTGCCATGAACCTGAGAACCACCTCATCCCGGGCAACTCCCTCGGCGTCTCCCCCGGAGGCGAGAACCACTTCGGCTGCGAGAAATGCCACGACGCCTCGCCTCACAAGCAATCCCGCCTGAACACACACGCCGCGGCCGTGGCCTGCCAGACCTGCCATATCCCGGCCTACGCCAAGGAAATCCCCACCAAGCTCGAGTGGGATTGGTCCACCGCAGGCCAGAACCTCGAGGGCGAGCACAAAGACGAATACGGCAAGCACACCTACATGAAGAAGAAGGGGCACTTCAAGTGGGGCAAGAACGTCACCCCCGAGTACGCCTGGTACAACGGCTCCGCCGGCGCCTACCTCCCCGGCGACAAGATGGACCCCGACCAGGTCACCAAGCTCAGCTACCCCCTCGGAAGCAAAGGCGAGAAGAACGCCAAGATCTACCCCTTCAAGGTCCACCGCGGCAAGCAGATCTACGACAGCAAGAACAACGTCTTCATCACCGCCAAGGTCTTCGGCAAGGGCGGCTACTGGAAGACCTTCGACTGGGACCAGGCCGCCAAGCTCGGCATGGAGTCCAACCCGATCATGAAGGAGAAGGGGATCAGCTACAGCGGCTCCTACGGCTTCGCGGCGACCGAGATGTACTGGCGCCTGAACCACATGGTCGCTCCCGAGGAGCAGGCCCTCGGCTGCCTCGACTGCCACGGCGACAACGGCCGCCTCGACTGGAAAGCCCTGGGATACAAGGCCGACCCCATGGACGACCGTTCCCCTGCCAAGAACTAAGACCTCCCTCCCGTACCTCAACGGGATTTGGGGCACCCGCTCTGCGGGTGCCCATTTTTTTTGCCTATCGCTCAGACACTCTCATGAAAGGGTCGCCATCCCCCTTTTGACAGAGACCTATCACGCTGCTACATTCTCCGGCAAAAGAGCCCGGGGGGCAATTGACATTCCCTTCAAGGTTGGTAAGTTTCAATTTGACCCTTCCACCTCAGTTCAGGAGGCAAAATCGATGACGAAACCCATTTCCACCCTCCTGGTCGCCCTTGGCGGCCTCCTGTTAAGCATCTCCCCCGCCGTGGCCTCCACGAACCACGCCGCCCTGATCAAAGGCCCGATCGACAGTGGCCCTGCGGCGACCAAGCAATGCCTCCGCTGCCACGACGACGCGGCCGCCGAGGTCATGGGAACCTCCCACTGGACATGGTCTGCCCTCCAGGGAATCCGGGGCAAATCCGTTGACCGGGGGAAGAAGAACACCATCAACAACTTCTGCGTCTCCACCGCCGCAAACGAACCCCGCTGCACCAGCTGCCACATCGGCTACGGCTGGAAGGACGCCGGCTTCGACTTCACGGACAAAACGGCCGTCGACTGCCTCGTCTGCCACGACACCACCGGCACCTATAAAAAAGAGCCGACCGGCGCCGGCGCTCCCGCCAAAGGGATCGACCTGCTGCGGGTGGCCCAGAACGTCGGCAACCCGACCCGGGCCAACTGCGGTGCCTGCCACTTCTTCGGCGGCGGCGGCGACGCAGTCAAACACGGCGACCTCGACTCCTCCATGGAGTACCCGGAACGATCGGTCGACGTCCACATGTCTCCCGACGGCAACGACTTTCAGTGCCAGAACTGCCACGAAACCTCCAGCCACAAGATCATGGGACGGGCCATGGTCGTCAGCCCCGGCGGGACGGACCACATTGGCTGCGACAAGTGCCACGGCGCGGACCCGCACAAGGAGTCGCGGCTCAACACCCATGCCGGTTCGCTGGCCTGCCAAAGCTGCCACATCCCCCACTTCGCCAAAGAGATCCCCACCAAGCTCTCCTGGGACTGGTCCACCGCCGGCAGAGACATCGACCCGACCCCCATCGACAAACTCGGCAAGGCGACCTATAGCAAGAAAAAAGGGGACTTTTCCTGGGGCAAGAAGGTCGTTCCGACCTACCGGTGGTACAACGGCACGGCCGGTGCTTACCTGACCGGGGACACGATGGACCCCTCCAAGGTGACCCCCCTCGCCTATCCCAACGGCGACAAGCAGGACAAGGCCGCCAAGATCTACCCGTTCAAAACACACTCCGGCAAACAGATCTACGACACCAAGAACAACATCTTCATCACCCCCAAGCTCTTCGGCAAGGAAGGGTACTGGAAGACCCTCGACTGGGACAAATCGGCCCGCCTCGGCATGGAGGCGAGCGGCCTTCCGTACAGCGGCTCCTACGGCTTCGCCCCGTCAATCATGTACTGGCGCATCAATCACATGGTCTCCCCCAAGGAGCAGGCCCTCTCCTGCCTCGACTGCCATGGCGACTCGAAACGCATGAACTGGAAAGAACTCGGTTACGAAGGCGACCCCATGAACAACCCCGAATGGGGCCGGAGCCTCTAAAGAACATCCGCCTCGGATAGGAAAGGGCCCTCGACTCGAGGGCCCTTTTCCTTTTATATCCGGATGGAGATGATCACTCCCATGTCCCAATTCCCAGGCAGACGATCACCATCTTGCCGCTTGTCCTGAGGCCGCCCCTGTGGTAATTTCAAAAAATTGGGACAGGCACGTTATTCGTTTTTAGTGCTCCACACAGATCAGCCGCATCCATTCCACCGCCAGGTGGAGAATCGACTAGCAGCATGGAGTCCTCCTCCAAAGCCGCCAATCCAGTCCCCCTGGAGTTGATGGCGACAGCGACGGAGAAAAAAAGCAAATCGATCAACAAAACACAAATGCTCAATAGATTAAATTTTATCAATTTTGTCGAGAAGACCGTTCTCATCGAGCTGAAACATCCCAAATTCGATTTCACCCACCATCTGCACGCCAAGCCCCAGCCCTGCTCCGGCGACACCGTCGAATGCCTCTGGGTGGGAACACCCGACCTGGAGCAAAAACTCAAAGTCTTCGAGGTCGCCAGGCTCCTCATTGTCGACGACCAGAGCCTTGTCCCCGTAATTCCCCAGGTCGAAAGCGTCGATGCCAAAAGCGTCCGCCTCATCCTGCCGGAGCGCTCCGAGGAAATCTGCACCCGCAGAGTCAGGCGCTACCCGGCCCAGGGCATCCAAGCCCGCCTGAGCCAGAACGGAGCCCCTTTCGAAGGGTTCCTTGTCGATTTCAGCGCGGTCTCCTTTCAGGTAGAACTTCGTGCCACCCCGCCCCAAACTTTCCACTGGATCAGTGCCGGCTCGGCGCCCAACCTGACCCTCTTGCGTGGTTCGGAAACCCTCTATTCCGGCGAATGCGAAATCGTGCGTCATTCCACCGGAGACGAGACCCGGACCTACGTCATGAAGCCGGCGACCAAGGGCGTCCATCGTTTCGGGGCGAGAAAATACCGAAGCAGCAGGCAGAAACTGGTTCCCTCCCCCAATATCAACTTCATCCATCCCATCACCCAGAAACTGGTCGATTTGAAAATCATCGACATGTCCGGGACAGGCTTCGCCGTCGAAGAAGACATGCAGAGCGCCATTCTCCTGCCCGGCATGATCATTCCCCAGATGAAGATACAGTTTTCCAACACCACAAAATTCACCTGCAAAGCTCAAGTCGTCTACAGCAACCCCTTTGAGGATAACGACGAAATCAAGTGCAAATGCGGACTGGTTATTCTGGACATAGCCATAAACGACCACCTGAACTACCTGTCCCTCCTTCAACAGGCGCAAAACCCCAATTCATATATCAGCAACACCGTCGAACAGGATGCCCTGTGGAACTTTTTCTTTGAAACAGGATTCATTTATCCCCAAAAATATGCCTCGATTCAGGGGAAAAAAGAAGAATTCAAACAGACCTACGAAAAACTCTACACTCAGAACCCCACCATCGCCCGCCATTTCATCTACCAGAAAAACGGCAAGATCTACGGCCATTTCGCCATGCTGCGCTTTTATGAAAAGACCTGGATCAACCAGCACCACGCGGCCCTCAAATCCGGTCCCCACAAGGCGGGTTTGGTGGTCATGAGCCAGTTGTCCCGCTATATCAACGACGCGCAGAACCTTTACTCGGCCCACATGGATTTCATCGCCGGTTATTTCCGGCCGAACAATCGGTTTCCCAAGCGCTTCTTCGGCGGATTCACCCAAAAGGTCGCCGATCCCAAGAAATGTTCCATCGACCCCCTGGCCTATTTTCCGTTTCACGCATCCTCGCCCCAGGCATGGGATTCGACCGGCCCGTGGGAGGTTGCGAGAGTCCAGGCCGACGACCTCCGGGCGCTGGAGAGCATATACGAAAAAGAGTCGGGGGGGCTGATGCTGAGCGCTCTCGATCTGAAATCAAACAGGGAAAGCCGGGAGACCCTCAGCGAGGAATACCGAAAAATCGGATTCCGAAGGGAAAACCTGCTCTTCTCGGTCAAAAAGAACGACGACCTCAAAGCCATCATGATGGTCAACCTCTCCGACATCGGCCTGAACATGTCCGACCTGACCAACTGCATCCACGTGTTCGTTCTGGACCCTGAGGACTTCCCCAAAGAGAGACTGTTCTGGATGCTGTCGGTCCTTTCGGTGAAATTCAACCAAGACGAGATTCCGGTTCTTGTCTATCCGCGGACCTACGCCGACTCCCAGTCCGTTCCCTATGAAAAGACCTACAACATCTGGGTATTAAACTTGCAGCACACGGACCTGTACATGGAGCACATGGAAACCCTTCTCCAAACGGCCAAGTACGGAATATAAGTAATCTTTATGGCCGCTGGACCCATCTTCGCAGGGCGTTCATGAACAGCAAGCCTCTCTACAACAGTCGGATTATTGACAACTACCTCCGCCTTATCCGGAGGAGTTACCCCCACGTCGATATCAATGATCTGTTGAGCCACGCGGGAATTTTGCCCTTCGAGGTGGCGGACCAGCGCCACTGGTTCACCCAGGAGCAGGTCAACCTTTTTCACCAAAGGCTCAAGGAGGTCACTCAAAACAACAACATCGCCCGGGAAGCGGGGCGATACGCCGCCTCCCCCGACGCTTTGGGATTGATGAGGCTCTGGGTCCTGGGCACCCTCAGCGCTGCCAAGCTCTTTGAAGTCATCGGGAAGTTTTCCTCGAACCTGACCAGGTCGTCCCGGTATGAATCGAGGAAAATAGCGGCCAACAAGATCGAAATGAAGGTGACCCCCCATGAGGGGACGAAAGAGAACCCGTTCCAGTGCGCAAACCGACACGGCTTTATCGAAGCCGCGGCCCTGATCTTCACCAACAGACTGCCCCGAGTCGAGCATCCCGAATGCATCTTCAAGGGAGGGTCGTCCTGCCGCTACATCGTCACCTGGGAACCGGCAATGACCGGGCTGTTGAAAAAGGCCGCCAACCTGTCGATCGTCCTCTTCATTCTCTACATCATGGCAGGCGTCTTCACCTCCCCCAAAGGCGAGCTGCATTCCATGGGGGCCTTTTTATTGGGAACAGTCGCCCTCGGGCTGAGCGTTATGGCCGGTTCCAGGGAAAAGAGGGAGCTGAAGAACAGCCTCAGCAACCTCTCCGACTCAACCAACAAGCTGGTGGAACAGACCGACATCAACTACAACAATGCCCTCATGGCCAACGAGATCGGCCAAGCGATCAGCGGCAAGATAAACACTGAGGACATTCTCAGCACGGTCATTCAGATTCTGCAAAAACGCCTGGACTTCGACCGGGGGATGATCCTTCTGGCAAACGATGACAAGACCCGCTTAGAGTTTCGGGGGGGGTTCGGCTACCGCGAGGAAGAGATCGCCCTGGTCGGCAAGATCGGCTTCCACTTGAACAGGCCGGAGTCGAAAGGGGCCTTCGTCCTCGCCTACCGCGAGCAAAGGCCCTTCCTGGTCAACGACATCAATGACATCGAAAGCGATCTGTCCCCGCGCAGCCTGGACCTTGCCAGGCGGCTCGGGACCCGCTCCTTCATCTGCTGCCCCATTATCTGCGAAGGGGAGTCGATGGGCACCCTGGCGGTGGACAACCTCTCAAGCAAGAGACCCCTTGTAAAGAGCGACATGAGCCTGCTCATGGGGATCGCTCCGATCATCGGCATCAGCCTGAACAACGCACGCCTCCTGAGCGGGCGGACGACCCAGTTCAGGTCCACCTTGGAGGTCTTGGCGGCCACGATCGATGCCCGGGACTTACTGACGGCGGGTCATTCCCAAAAAGTCACCGAATATTCCCTGGGCATCTGCCAAGAACTGCGCCTGCCCAAGGAATTCCAGGACATGATTCGAGTGGCGGCCCTGCTCCACGACTACGGAAAAATCGGGGTGCCCGACTCCATCCTGAAAAAGGACGGGCGACTCACGCCCGAAGAATACGAAATCGTCAAGACCCACGCTTCCAAGACGCGGGAAATCCTCGAAAGGATCGAGTTCCACGGCAACTACAGGCAGGTTCCCGAAATCGCGGGGGCCCACCACGAAAAACTGGACGGGAGCGGCTACCCCCTCGGCCTCAAGGGAAAGGAGATTCCCCTCGGCGCAAGGATCATCGCCGTGGCCGACTTCTTCGAAGCCATCACCTCAAAGCGCCACTACCGCGACCCCATGCCCCTTGACGTAGCCTTCAAACTGCTCGACGAGGAAAAAGGCACCCACTTCGAGGAGAACATCGTAAACGCTTTTATCAGATACTTCGAAAAAAACGACCTCGGCAAGTCACTTCAACTCGCCAGGAACACCAAGAACAGAGTCCCTTACCGGACCGAGGTAACCTTCCGAGCGGGAGAGCAGATCTTTATCGGACAAACGCACGATATCGGCACCTACGGCCTGTACCTGGTCAGCAACCAGGAACTTTCGAAAGACACGATTCTAGACCTGTCGTTCCATCTGCCCGGCTCCACCCACCTCTTCGTGAAAGCCCTCGGCAGGATCGCCTGGGTCAACCATGCCAGCCTCCAGAAAAGCCCTTCCTTTCCCCCCGGCTTCGGGGTCGAGTTCCTCGAAGTCCACTCCGAAACAATCAAATCGATCGAATCCTGGGTCGAATCGGCTGCCGCGTAGTCGCCGGGGGGGTCAGGACTCGACCAGGGGCCGGCGCCCCCGACAGGCGATCACCGGGGTATAAGTGAAGCGGCGCGGGTCGGAAAAAAAGGTTTCGTACTCCGCCAGGAACTCATCGTAGCCCCCTTCGTAGTCGGTGAATTCGTATCCGATCTTTTTCGGTGCGACCTCCACCTTTTTCATCCAGTTAAAAGCATCGGAATCCTTCAACTCCCCATAGATCACGTGGTGAGCCGAGACATCGACGCCGATGTCCTCGAAACCGAGGTCGTAAAGATAGGAGTAGAGCTTGCGGCCCACATAGGGATCGAAATTGGCCTTCTCCTCCAGGCTCTTCATGACATCGATAATCACCCGCTCCAGCCTTGCCGGCAGGCCGTAATGACTGAGGCAGTTATGGTCCAGGTCGATGAGGTACAGGGTGCCGCCCGGCTTGACGATTTTGGCGATGTTCTCCACCAGTTCCCGACTGTCTTTCCGGTAATACTCCAGGACAAACCGCACCCAGACGAAATCGAACAGACCAAGGTCCTCCAGAGGGCCCCTGGCATCCCTGCATTTGAACTCC
>NZ_PKUB01000012.1 GCF_002868845.1 Desulfuromonas sp. | reverse complement strand
AAGCCCTACTGCGCCGATGATACTGCACGGGCGACTGTGTGGGAAAGTAGGTCGCCGCCGAAATTTATTCAAAAGGCCCCTTCATTTCGAAGGGGCCTTTTTTTTGTTGTCTGGAAATTTTAAACAAGCTTCCGCTTGTCCTTCCTTTGAAGTATCTTCCCTCGCGAACCTCTACTTTTTCAGTTCTATTCCGTAATTTTTGATTTTCCTGTGAAGGTTGGAGCGTTCTATCTCGACGGCTTCCGCGGTTCGGGAGACGTTCCACTCGTTTTCCTCCAGTTTCTGGAGCAAAAATTCGCGCTCGAAACCCTCTTTGGCTTCCCGAAAGGTCGGTAATTCGACGGAGGACGCTGCTGCGCCCGCTGGCGAGGCGGCTTGTTTCGCCTGGATCGATCCCGGCAGGTGTTTTTCGGTAATGACTTCATCGGGAGACATGATGGCCAGACGCTCGATGATGTTTTTCAACTCGCGTACGTTACCCGGCCAGGTGTAGTTCGCAAGGGCGACGATGGCCTTCGGCGAGAGGGTCTTGTTCTGCCGGCTCTCTTTGCGGCAGAAGTGATCCAGGAAGTGATTCGCAAGGGCGGGGATGTCGTCCTGGCGCTCCCGCAGGGGGGGGACATGGAAGGGGAGGACATTAAGCCTGTAATAGAGATCCTCGCGAAAAGCCCCTTGGCGGATCTCCTCCTCAAGGTCTTTGTTGGTGGCGGCGATGACCCGCACATTCACTTCGATCGTTCTCTGGCCGCCCACCCGTTCGAATTTGTGTTCCTGGAGAATGCGCAGGACTTTGGCTTGGGTCTTGAGACTCATGTCCCCGATTTCGTCGAGGAAGAGGGTTCCTTCGTGGGCCTGGTCGAACTTTCCCTTGCGCAGGGCTGTCGCCCCGGTAAAGGCCCCTTTTTCATGGCCGAAGAGTTCTGACTCGATAAGGTCCTCTGGTATGGCGGCGCAATTGACCTCGACAAAAGGCTTGTCGTGCCGCTTGGAGAGAGTGTGGATGGCACGGGCGACCAACTCCTTACCGGTGCCGTTCTCGCCCGTTATCAGAACCCATCCCGAGGTCGGAGCGGCGATTTCAATTTGGTTCTTAAGATCGAGGATGGCCGGGCTCTTTCCGATCATCTCGTAGTCCTTGGCGATTTTCGCTCTCAGGGACCGATTTTCCTCAACGAGCCGACCGACCTTCATGGCATTTTGGATGCAGAGCAGGACCTTCTCCAGGGAGAGCGGCTTCTCAATGAAGTCGTAGGCACCAAGTTTGGTGGCCTTGACGGCGGTTTCGATCGTTCCGTGGCCGCTCATCATGATAACGAGCCGTTCCGGACTCTCTTCACGGATGCGCCTCAGCGTTTCCAGCCCATCCATGCCTGGCATCCAGATGTCGAGCAGCACCAGGTCCGGATTCTCCTCCCGAACCATGGTCAGTCCCGCTTCCCCGTTCTGGGCGAACAAGGGGCGAAATCCTTCGTCTTGCAATATCCCCTTGAGGCTTTCGCGAATGCTTTTTTCGTCATCGACGATCAGAATTGTTTTCATTGTTCGCTTTCTTTATCGGAGCGACCTCAACCAAAGGTTGCGCGGGGTCAGACCGGGAGGGTGTTGCCTCGAAGAGGCAGTTCCACGATGAACCGGGTCCCTTTCGGATAGTTGTCCCGGACCCGGATATAGCCGTTATGATCCGAAATGATGCTGGAAACGATGGCCAAGCCGAGTCCCGTTCCCGATTTTTTTGTGGAAAAATAGGGCTCAAAAAGGCGCGGTTTGTCCTCCGGGGGGATGCCGACACCGGTGTCGGCCACGGAGAAGGTCACCATTTGGAGGTTGGCGTTGAAGTTAGTTTCGACCTCGATGGCCCCATCCCCTTCCATCGCCCCGACAGCGTTGTCAAGCAGGTTGACGATTGCGCGCTTGACTTGGTCTCGGTCGAGGTTGAAAACCGGCGCCTTCGGGTCCGGATGAAAGGAGAAGTCGATCTCCTTGTGCCCTTCTTGAAAGAGGATCAGTGCCTCGGCGATGATCTCGTTGAGGTTGTTCGGGGTCGGGTTGCTGGCGGGCAAGCGGGCAAAACTCGAGAATTCGTTGACCAGGTTTTTCAGTTCATCGACCTGTTTGATGATCATGTTGGTGCATTCGTCGAAGACTTGGTCGTCATCATCGAAACGATCGAGGTAGCGTCGTCTCAGTCTCTGGGCAGAGAGTTGAACGGGGGTCAGGGGATTTTTGATCTCATGGGCGATGCGCCGGGCCACCTCTCGCCAGGCAGCCATGCGCTGGGCCTTGAGCAACTGGGTGAGATCGTCGAAGACCACCACCGTTCCCATGAATTCGCCGCTTTCATCCCGCAGGGTAGTTACGTTGACCAGGAGCGTGACCTTGCTGTCTTGAACCGTCAGGGTGACCTGCTTGCGGATGGAGTCCTTGCCCGAATCCATGAGGTCCTTGAGAAAGTCTTTGATCATGGGCAGGTGTTCGGTTCCGACAACTTCGCGGAAGTGCTTGCCCAGAACCTTACCGGTCTTGATCCTTAGCAGTTTTTCAGCCGATTTGTTAATGGTCGTGAGGCGTCCCTGCCGGTCGACGGAGATGACCCCGGCCGTCACGTTTTTCAGGACGATTTCCATGTAGCGTCGGCGTTGGTCCAGTTCCAGGTTGGAGGATTCCAGTTCCTGGGTGGTTTCACCAATTTCCTGCTGCCCTCGGCGCAGGTCTGCGGTCATCTTGTTGAAGGCCTCGACCAGGGTTCCGACCTCGTCATCGCTTTGAACATCGATGTGAACCTCGAGGTCTCCGCCGGCCACGCGGCCTGTGGCGAGAGCTAATTCCTGAATGGGAACCGTAATGCCGCGTGCCAGGTGGAACCCGAACCAGGTCGCGAGGAAAATGATCACCAAAGCGATGAGAAGAAGGACGATGATGTACCCCTTCTGGATTTTGCCCTTGAGCAACTTGGTGCTCTTGTACTGCTCGAAGGAGGTGGAGATTTCCTTCATCTTGTTGACCAGGGAGTAGGGGACATAGTAATTGACCACGACCACCCCGACAACGTCTTTGGGGTTCCAGTTGGAATAGACCGGGACGATTCCCCGAATCAGGTCCGCCTTGCCGATGGGGGTGATGCGGGTGAAACGGTTGCCCTGAAACGCCTCACGGATGTTGTCCGACCCGAGGTCGGTGAATTCCGCGGCAGGGACCTGAGGGTTTGAGGCCCGCACCAGTTCTTCATAGGTCGAGGAGAATACCTCTACGATTCCCAGGTTGTATTCCTGCTGTTTTTCCTTGATGACTTGGCGCAGGTCGGGGAGGTTCTCCTCGTTGAGGAGCTTTTTCTCCTTGACGATTCGGGCGAGCTGTTCGGCGTAGTAGAGGGCGTTGGTTGCCGAATTCTTGTAGTAAGTTTGGGCGACTTCAAGTGACTCCCGCAGGGACGCCTCGATCTTGGCATTGAACCAGTTCTCTATGGTGTTGGTGATGAATCCGGCCGAGACGAAAAAAAGGAGCATGGTCGGCACCAGGGAGAGGGCCACGAAGGCCGCCACGAGTTTGCTGCGAAGGCGCGCCCCCGGCACGTCGCGCCGCCGTTCCAGGATCAGTTTGAACAGGTTGCGGAAGATCAGGAAGAGAAAGAGAATAATGAGCAGGATGTTGATGTTGATCAGGGCCAGAACCAGGATGCTGTTGGAAAGAGGGGCACTGGAGGTCAACTCGAAGAGCCGGGATTCAAATCGGGTGAAAAGGACCACCAGCAGGATGATGAGGCAGATCAACATCCACTCGCGGCGGCGCTTTCGGTTTTCGGAGCCCTCTTGGGACTGGCGGGCAGGGGAATCCTTCATCAACGGCCTCTTGCGTTAGAAGTCTAAGAGGGTAATTTTACGCTGAAAAAACAGAGGATTGCAACAGCCATGGCCGGCTCCAACGAAAAAAGGCAGCCGAAGGCTGCCTTTGAGGGGTGAAATCATGCGTGAATGAACTCAGGCCGACAGGGCCAGGGCCGGAGTCCCTGCTTTCAGCGCCTCACGGAGGTCCTCGTCGGCGAATTCGACCAGTTTCCAGCACTCTGGTGAGGAGAGGATTTTCTCCACCATCTGGTGATTGATGTCGTGGCCGGCCTTGAAGGCTTTGACGTGGCCGAGGATGGGGTAGCCGATCAGACTGAGGTCGCCAACGGAGTCCAGGATCTTGTGGCGGACGAACTCGTCCTGAAAGCGCAGCCCCTCCGGGTTGACCACGCCCTGGTCATCGAGGATGACCGCGTTCTCCAGCGAACCGCCCTGAGCCAGTCCCCTGGATTTCAGGTATTCAACGTCCCTGAGAAAGCCAAAGGTTCGGGCCGGAGCGATGTCTCTGCGGAAGAGTTCCGTAGAGCACTTGATGGAACGGTGCTGCAGCGAGATGCTGGGGTGGTCGAAGGCGATGTCGTAGGTGATGCGGAAAAACCGCGAGGGGATCAGGCTTACCCGCTTTTCGCCATCGACGACGGTGACCGGTTTGCGAATGGCCAAAAATTTTCGACTGCGGGACAGGCGCCGAACGCCGGCTCTCTGAAGCAGTTCGACAAAGGGCAGGGCGCTGCCGTCCATGATCGGAACCTCTGGCCCGTCGATGTCGATATGGACGTTGTCGATGCCGAAGGCGCTCACCGCGGCGAGGAGGTGCTCGACGGTCGATACGGAAAGTCCGCCTTTGCCCAGAACTGTCGCCATGCGGGTATCGACGACGTTGGCAGAGATCGCTTCAATGGAGACGGTACGCTCACCCTCGGTGCGGTGAAAAACGATGCCCGTCCCTGCCGCAGCAGGGCGCAGAGCCATATTGATCCGGCGTCCCGTATGCAGGCCGATTCCCGAGATGGAAACGGGTCGGGCAAGAGTGCATTGAAAAATCATGAAAAAGGTATCCTCCTTGAGCACAGCAGATTGCTTTGTGCTTTACAGGGGGCTTTCATGCAAACTCTTTGCCAAGGATGTGTCCTTTGTCAAGTACCTGAAATTAAACGTTTAATTTCGCGGGCCGGAGGGAACGGCCGGGCAGGGTGTTGCAGTTATGCAAGAGGGTGTGTTTGTCGGTCCACACAAGGGGCTACAGACGCCCGGATCTCAAGATGCCGATGGCGAGCCACAGTCCGAGAAATCCGGCGCCCAAATAGCCGAGAAACCCGAGAATGGGAAACCCGAAGAGGGTGAGGCCCTTTTCGGTCTGCATGATCAGGGAAGAGCCTATAATGAGGGCGGCGATGATCATGCTGAAGGAGAGGCGGTTGCTCGATTTGTCCAGGTCCGTAATCAGTTTTTCCAGCCCACGGTGTTCCAGATCGATTTTAAACTGGTTGCGGTTTACGCGGTTGATGAACTCTTTGAGGTCCCGTGGGAAGTTCTTCGCCAGGGCGCCATAGGCCTGGATGGTCCGGATCGCCTCTTTTGAAACATTGGCGGGGTTTGCCCGTTCGCGCACGAGTTTTTCCATGAAGGGCTTGAGATGCTCGATCATGTTGAAATCGGGGTCGAGTTGACGGCCAATGCCCTCCATGGTCACTAGGGCCTTGCCCAGGAGCATGAGGTCGGAGGGGAATTTGATGCGGTAGCGGGTCAGGAGTTCGACGAAATCGATCAACAGCTTGCCCGCGTTGATCTCCTGGAGGGGGATTTCGTAATAATCGTCGATGAGTTCGGAAAGGTCTCTCTTGAGTTGCCGGGTGTTGACCTCTTCGGTCAGCTCTCCTGAATAGAGGAGCAGGTCGATCACCCGGTCTGCATCTCGCGCGAGTACCGCCATCAGCAGATCGACCAGCTGGTACTTGATCTCCTCGTCCACTCGTCCGACCATCCCGTAGTCGAGCATGCAGATCTTGTTGCCGTCCAGAATGAAGACGTTGCCGGGATGGGGGTCGCCGTGAAATAAGCCGTGAATCAGAACCTGTTTGAGAAAAGCGTTGGCCCCGTTGCGGGCAATGACCCTGAGGTCGTAGCCCCTTTTGGAGAGGAGGTTGAACTCGGAGACCTTAATGCCGGCCACGAACTCCATGGTCAAAACCGTCTTTCCCGTATAGTCCCAATAGACCTTGGGGACATGAACGGTCGGGTCTTCGGAAAAGTTCGAGATAAACCGGTCGATGGTATGCCCTTCCCTGGCAAAGTCCATTTCGCGGCTGATGGTTCGACGAAACTCTCTGACGATTCCGATCGGGTCGAATACCTCCCCCGTGGGGATGTGGCGTTCGATGAGATAGGCCAGTCCCATGAGGATGTCCAGGTCCGTATCGACGATTTTCCCGATCCCTGGGCGCATCACCTTGACCACCACCTCCTCGCCGCTGCGCAGCCGGGCCCGGTGAACCTGGGCAATGGAGGCGGCGGCGAGGGGCACGGAGGAGAATTCCGAGAAGAACTGTTCCAGGGGATAGCCGAGTTCCAGCTGGATCTGGTCCCGGACCTCCTTCAGGGCAAAGGAGGGAACCTTGTCCTGAAGTCTTCGGAACTCCTCGGCGTATTCATGGGGGATAAGGTCGGGGCGGGTGGAGAGGAGCTGGCCGAGCTTGATAAAGGTGGGGCCGAGCTCCTCAAGGGCTAGGCGCAGGCGCTCGGGTTGCGTCAGACGCTCTATCTCCTTCGGGGCAGAGCCGAGGGTTACGATTTTTCGACCCAGCTGGAGATAATAGTCGATGTTGAGCTGCTCGACGATATGACCGAAGCCGTACTTTATGAGAATGCCGAGAATGGTTCGGTATCGCCGGATGGAGCGGATGTTGCGGTTGATCCGCGAAAAGGTCAGCATATCTTGAGGCGGATCAGTTGGGTTTGCTCATTTGTTTGATCTGGTTTTCGAGTTTGTGAACTCGCTGTTGAAGCTTTTCGAATTCTTCGGAGGTCGCCACGCCGAGCCGCTCGCAGGCCTTCTTGACTTCCTCGGCCGCCAGTTCCTCCAGTTTTTTCTGGTTCTCCCTCATGGTCTCCTGGATTTTTTCCAGCATGGCCTTGCCTTCCTCCTCGCTGACGTCGAATCGATGGCGCAATTCCTCAAGGAGTTCTTCCGCCTTTTTCTGACTCAGGGACATGGCTCCCATTCCCAGGAGCAGGGTTTTTTCGATCAGCTCGAACATTGCATCCTCCCTTAAGCTAGTGTTATTTTAGGTACTTAAATAGTAACACAGGGATCAGGGCTTGCAACGGGACAGCCTCTTCACGGGCGCCGGTCGGCTCGTTGAAAGTTCAGCGGCCGGCCATTTTTCGTATTTTGGGCATAACCTTGCGGGTCGCCTCTTCCCCGGCGGCAATGGCCTCGGCCGCGCGGTGGAATTCCAAAAGGTTGATGCCGTTCAGGGGGGGCCTGATCAGCAGGTCGATCTGATTCTTCTCAAGGCGCAGGGCATTGATCTGGTTTTCCATGATGGCCACGCTTTGAGAGAAGATGCGGAAAATCCCCGGCGGCTTGCGATGAGCAGACCCCTCTCTTGGCTCGTCTTCTTCAGTCGCCGCGGAGCCCATCATCTCGCGCAGAAAACTTTCGATGCGCTCGGCGTTGAGCAGTTCGAGAAAGGGCTTGCCGGGGCGGCGCTTGGCCCGGGAGGGCAAATAGGTCTCGGACGTTTCCTTCATGACGGCAGGGATGGCGCAGACCCCGATGACCGATCGAGCGCCGAGGTTGCGAACCACATCGACGGGAACCGGGTTGCACAGGCCTCCGTCCATGAGAAACCGATCGAAGAAGCGGACCGGCGTGAAAATCCCGGGAAAGGCGATGGCCGCCCGCAGGGCTTCATGGAGGTTGCCCTTTTTGATGACCAGGGCCTCTCCTGTTTCGATGTCTGTCGTCGTCACCGCCAGGGGGATGCGCAGCTGCTCAAAGGTTTTCGCCGGCAACAGTTCGGAGATGAACCGGGAAACTTTCTTGCCGTCGATAATGCATGAGGTGGGAAGAATGGGGTCGATCAGGCGGGCAAGCTGCCGCCAGTCGACTTGGCTGGCCACCTGTTCCATCTTCTCGACGGGAACGCCGGCGGCGTAGAGGGCCCCGATAAAGGCCCCGATGGAGGTCCCGGCGATGCAGTCGATCTGAATGCCTTCTTCTTCGAAGGCCTTCAAGACCCCGATATGAGCCAGGCCGCGGGCGGCGCCGCTGCCCAGCGCAAGGCCGATCTTCCTTTTACCCGTTTTCATGGGGCGACCCTCGGCGGTGCTGGCGGGGATGTCCGGCATCGCTCGTTGGCAAGTGATTCGCAGGGGGGTGGCGCTAGCGCCGGAAAAGCCAGAGAAGAAAGGAGACGAGCAGGGAAATCAGGATGCAGGTGGTGAGGGGGAAGAAAAAGGAAAAGTTTTCTCTTTTGATGGCAATATCGCCGGGCAACCGGCCCAGAAAGGGGATTTTCCCTCCGAAGGTGAAAAACAGCCCGGCGGCGATCAGGGCGATGCCGGCGGCGATGAGCAGTTTTCCCGGGTGCACCGGTCAATTCCTTCCCTGTGGGCAATAGCGCTCCTTCTCCGAGTAGATGCAGCCGCAGTACTGCTGGCGGTAAAGCTCCATGGCCTTGGAGGTTTCGATCCCCTCCCGCCACCCGGCGCGGAAATCACGGTAGACGAAGGAGATCCCGTAGCGCAGAGCGAGTTCCTCGCCGTGACGGCGGATCAGATCGTGTTGTTGATAGCGGGAGTAAAGAAGACTGGTGGAGAAGGCGTCGAAGTTCTGCTCGGCGGCCGTGCGTGCGGTCTCCTCCAGGCGGGAAAGGTAGCAGTAATCGCAGCGGGTCCGTGGGGCTTGGGCCACCTGCCCCAGGAAATCCTCCAGGAGGTACTCCTCTCTGAAGACCATCGGCAACTCCACCCGGGAGGCATAGTCCCGTGTCGTCTCCAGACGGCGCCGGTACTCCTGGTAGGGATGGATGTTGTGGTTGAAAAAAAAGCCGGTGACCTGGTGGTTCTGCTCCCGCAGGACCTTGACGGGATAAATGGCGCAGTTGGCGCAACAGACATGGAGCAAAACGTTCATGGGGACCTTCGGTTTCGCGTAAAGCATCGTTGGAAGGGGGGCGGGACAGGCCTCATTATATCAAGTCACGTCTCAATGAAAAGGAGTTTCTCATCGTCCAGCCATTCCCAGGGAGGAAGGCCGTGGGAGCGCCAGATGCCAGCCGCCAGGCTTTTGGCCGAGCGTGGGTTGGCCAGATGCAGGTGGCACTCCTGAAGAAGGGCCTGGCGCAGCCTTCTCAGGTCCTTCAGGAATTTCTTCAATACCTCGGCGGTCAATTCGCGTTCGACGGGCAGGGCCAGGGGGAGGCGGTCGCCGAGAGATGCAAGGATGAGGGCCTTGGCGGTCTCCTCTCCCTCGACCTCAAGGGTGGTGCCATCGGCCTGTTCCAGGACGTACTGGCCGAAGAATTCTCCGCGCGCTTTCAAGGGGCCTGTGACGCGGTATTCCCGGAGTTGGGAGCTCGGGACATGGAAGAGGTAATGTTCCGGGAAGCGAGGGATTCCGTCGATGAAAACGGTGCCGCTGATCAGGCGTTCCAGGGTCTGCCTTCGGGGCCTCGCCGGGGGGGAGACGTGCCGGGCGGGTTTCTCTTCCGTGCTTTCCTGCGGAGCGCAAGGGATTGCGCCCGGGCCGAGCGAGCGGAGCAGTTCCTGGTCCAGAACGTTCTGCGGGGGGGGAGGTGAGTCCGGTCCCGCATCCAGCAGTCGCAGGTCGTGCAAGACGTCTGCGGGCGGCAGGGGACAGCCGTGGCGCAGAAATGCCTGCTGCAGGCTCGCAAGGGAGGGCATGGCCCCCGTTGCATCGACCTGCCCCCAAAGGGTGCGTCCCAGGGTGGAACGGGTGAATAGGAAGAGCTCTCTCTCGAGTTGCCGGGGCCAGTCCGCTTCGGTCGGCAGAGACAGCAGCCCTTCCTCCATCATGACCCACTGGGGCGTTGGCAGGGTCAGGGCAAGGGTCAAAAGGCTGTCGTGAGCAGATTGAAGGGTTCCCCAGGAGACCTGTCGCGGTCCGTCGGGGCCGAGGATCGCGGTGGCGGCCTCCGGCCCGGCGCCTTTGGTGAGGTGAAGCTCCAGCCCCCCCTGCAGGGCGGGACCGAGGAACCGGAGAGTGAACTGTTCTTTGATCAGGGCGAGGAGAGGGACGGCAAGCTCGCTTCCCAGCCACTTTCCCGGGGTGACCAGCTCGATCTCCGCTCGCCGGTCGGCTAGCCCGAGCAGGTGGATAAACTCATAGGCCCAAAGCGGGGCCTGGGCGGGGAGGGCAAAGCGCCGGGTGGGCCACGAGTTGCGCAGCCGGGCTTTCAGGGCCTGCTTCTGCCGGGAGGGAGGAACCTCTCCGCTTGCAAGGCATCCCCTGATCGATTTCGGTGCCTTGCAAGGGCCCAGTTCAAAGGGGTGGGCGGCCTGAGAAATGGCCGGAGCCTGGCCCTCCAGGGCGCGCCACAGGGCGGACAGCGCGAGGACGGGCGGGGGGGAGATTTCGACCCGAGCGGAGGCGTCGCCCCGCGGTCGGTTGCTGTTGACCACGAGCGACGGAGCCGAGTGGGGCGCCTCGGTGCCCGGCGCGGGACAAGCGCCGAGGCGGGGGCCTTCGTGTCGGAGCAGAATGTCGATGGTCTCAGCGGCCGCCCGGGGAGTTTCCCCGACTCGCAGTTTACCGAGGCGCCGAAACAGGTGGTGAAAGCGCACGGCGCTCTCCGCCGACAGCGGCAGTTCCTCGGGGCCCGCCTCCAGGCTCCGGCGAAGCTCTTCCGGAAGGCGGTCCGTGGCGAATCCCATGGCTCGTTCCAGGCCTTCGGGCTGTACCGTCGGGGGGATCAGGTCGAAGCAGAGAGCACTCAGGAGGCGGGCCAGGGTCAGGGCCCCCTTTCCCAGTGCGAGGTTCTCTTCGGGGCCTCTGCTGCGGCGGGTCGAGGGCTCCACCAGCGCCCTGCGCTGGGCCTCCACGAGGGAGGGCCCGACGTCCATCAAGGCGGTGCGGCAGAGATTGGCAAGGCAGTAGGGCGAGAGCTGATGGGGGGGCACTCCGCTCGTGACCGAGCGGATTTTTAGCTCTTCCATGATCTGGTGGAGAGTGTCCTGAAAACGGTCCACGCTCGTTTCCGAAGAGGACGGCAGGGGCAGAGCCTTGAGCTGCCGGGACGACTCCCCGCGCTCCTCCCAGAAAACCACCTCCCGGGCAGCCCAGGTGACGAACTGGCCCAAGCCAAGAGCCCGGGCGCATGCCCCTCCCCGCTCGATATCCTCCTCCGCTTCTTTCTCGGGGAAGAGCAGCACTCCGCCGGCCAGGAAGCTGTCTCTGTTGATCCAGAAAACGAGCGGCGGCGCAAGCTCACCCTTTTCGGTCAGGAGGTTGGGGAATGTTTCGATTTTTCGAAAGGGATAGCGTCCCTGGCCGATGGCGGATTACGCCCACAGGGCCATTTGGCGGCAGAAAAGTTCTATGTCCCTTTGGTTCATGGCTGTCGAAGGGGCGTGCGGGCTAGGATACAGAAAAAGGCCGCCACCACGGCGGCCCAACGGGGCAGACTTGCCTGCTCAAGCTAGCACAGAGGGCGGCCTTTTCCAATGCTTTTCTGTCCGCTCGGGGCTAGTGGGCCCGCCTTTCGGTTTCGATGAGCAGTTGGGAGAGTTTTTCCAGGTCTTCCTGGAGGTGGAGAATCCTTCGCTCCAGCGCCACCCTTTCCTGGTACTCCCTGGTTTTCCCCTCCTCCAAGAGCAGGATCTCCCTGGACAATCGGGCGTTGGTTTCGCGCAGCGCTTCCAACTCCCCCATCAGGAGCCGCTTCTCTTCCAGGGCCTGATGCAGACCCTGGGCCCGGGGCGCCCAAGGGCTGTCAGGGAAGGTGCTCTGCAACCGCTCGAGGGCCTGGACATCGCCGGAGGTCAGGCCCTGCTCGAGTCCGAGGACGAAGAGGTCCTCGGGGGCCGGGGCAGGGGCCCCGGCGGAGGGGGCGAGGGGGGAGGCGCTGCAACCGGCCAGCAGCAGGGCGATTCCGAGAAAAAGGCTCTGGCGCATCATGTTTAACGTCCCTTGCGGCGATCCATGAGGAAGTTGCTTCCATGCAGGTTTTTCAGGTTGTCCTTCATCCTAGCACACTCGGCGGCGATTCCCGGTGCGGAGGGACGGAGGAAATTCTCGGAGCAGACGATGGCGATGGACATGCTCATGAGAGAGAACTGGCGCTCCACCCCGAAACGGTCGGTGGCGAGGAAAAATCCCCGGGTCCGGTCTTCATCAGAGTAGTACCCGGGCACCCGTCGGTCGAATTCCTCGATGATGGCGGCCGCCATGCCCTCCATCCGTTCCGGGGTGGAGAGGATGACATAGTCGTCCCCCCCGATGTGCCCGACCAGGTCGTTGGGGTTTCCCAACCTGCTTACGAGGTCCCGGACGATTTCGCCCACCTCGGCGATGATCTCGCTGCCGGACTGGTAGCCGTAACGGTCGTTGAAGACTTTGAAGTGGTCCAGGTCGACCAGGGCATGGGCGAAGGGCTGGCCGGTCGAGATACGTTTTTCCAACTCCCTCTCGATGGCGAGGTTGCCCGGCAGGCGGGTGAGCGGGTTGGCGTCGAGGGAGCGCTCCTCCGACTCCTTGAGACGCATCCCCATTTCGTGGAAGCGGCCCGCGAGAAGGCCGAACTCGTCCTGGGAGAATTGTGCGGGATTGAAGTCGAAATCCCCCGAGCCGATGGTTTCGGTGGCCCGGGACAGTCGGCTGATCGAGCGGTGGATGTGGAGCAGGATCGAGAGAACCACGGGGGTGCCGATGGCGATTCCGAGCAGGACCAGCAGCAGGGTCAAGCGAAAGGCCCGGGAACCGGCCGTGGAGAGTTCAATGATCTGGTCGTGGATGGTCTCTTCTTGGCGCCCGCGGAACGCCTCAAGGGCCTGGATCAGGCTGTCCCGCAACGGCGACAGGGTGTTTCGGGAAAAACCTTCGGCCGTCGCGGGGCTATTCCCGAGGTGGCCGCGCAAGGTGTCCCACTCCTCGCGATGGCGGCTGGCCAGGGTCGCCAGGTCGGGCAGGGGTTGGGCCGGGGGGAGGGCGGAAAATGCCTGCCAGAGTTCCAGGAAGACCTCCTGGCGTCGGTCCAGAAGGTAGATGATCTCGGGGTTCTCGAGGATGAAAAACTGTTTTTCCAGGCCATCCTGGGCGAGGAGGTTGCCTCGCAGCTGGCGGGACAGGTTGAGGGCCTGCACCTCGACGGCAACGAGTGCCTGGGAGCGGCGGGTCTGGCTGTGGAGGCCGGTCAAGGCGAAGACGATGGCGATCAGACTGAAGAGCAGGAGCAGGAGGTGGGAGAGGACGATTTTATGGGTGACTTTGCGAGGCACTATCTCCATTCCCGTATACCTCCATGCGGGGGGGGCGAAGGATGTCAGGTCAGGAGAAAAGGTCCCCGGCACTCTCCGTCTGGGGGAGTCGCTGAAAATGAGAGTAGGCCAGGGGGGTCGCCACTCTTCCCCGGGGGGTGCGGTTGAGATAACCCTCTTGAAGGAGGAAGGGCTCGATGACGTCCTCGATGGTGTCCTTCTCTTCTCCGACGGTCGCGGCCAGGGTCTCCAGGCCGACGGGGCCTCCGGAAAACTTGTCGATGATGGCCAGCAGGATGCGGCGGTCCATGTGGTCGAAACCGCAGCGGTCCACTTCCAGGCGGCTGAGGGAGAGGTCGGCCACCTTCCGGGTGATGACGCCGTCTCCCTTGACCTCGGCGAAGTCGCGCACCCGGCGCAACAGGCGGTTGGCGATGCGCGGCGTGCCCCGGGAGCGGCGAGCGATTTCCGCAGCCCCCTCCTCTTCGGTGGTGATGCCCAGGATATCGGCGCTGCGCCGGACGATGGTGGTCAACTCCTCGGGGGTGTAGAACTCCAGCCGGGAGATGACCCCGAAGCGGTCCCGCAGGGGGGAGGACAGGAGGCCGGCCCGGGTGGTGGCACCCACCAGGGTGAAGCGGGGGATGTCCAGCTTGATGGTGCGCGCCGAGGGTCCCTGCCCGATGATGATGTCGAGCTGGTAGTCTTCCATGGCGGGGTAGAGGATCTCTTCCACGACCGCGGAGAGGCGGTGGATTTCGTCGATAAAGAGGACATCGCCTTCCTCCAGGTTGGTGAGAATGGCGGCCAAATCGCCGGTCTTCTCGATGACCGGTCCGGAGGTACTCTTGATGTTTACGCCCATCTCGTTGGCGACGATATTGGCCAGGGTGGTTTTTCCCAGCCCCGGCGGCCCGTAAAAGAGGACGTGGTCGAGGGCCTCCCCGCGGCCGCGGGCCGCGTCGATGAAGACCTGAAGGTTCTCCTTGGCCTTGCTCTGGCCGATATATTCGGGGAGGAGGCGGGGCCGGAGGCTGGTCTCGAAGTTGTCGTCGTCGCCGGCCGTGCCGGCGGTGATGATGCGCTCGGTCATAAAAAGGCTCTGGGCTTAATGGGACAAGGACGCGTTTCTTTCAGATTCCGCGAGGTGACCGGTCATTTCACAAGGACCTTCAGTGCCCCTTTGAGGATGGCCTCCAGCGGAGCGTCGGCGGCGATCTCCATGGCCTCGAGTACCCTTTTCGCCTGGTTCTCCTTGTAGCCCAGGTTGACCAGGGCGGAGAGGGCGTCATCGATGGCGCTGACCGATGCCGTCTTAGACGATGCAGGGGCGGCCGCGGCGGCAGAAGAGGCGAGCCGCTGGGCCTTTTCCCTGAGTTCGAGAACGAGCCTCTCGGCAGTCTTTTTGCCGATTCCCGGCACGGCGGACAGGCGCTTTGCATCTCCTCCGGAGAGGGCCTGCCGAAGGTCCTCGGAGGGGATGTTCGAGAGGATGTTGACCGCCAGTTTGGGGCCCACCACGGACACGGAGATGAGCAGTACGAACATCTCCTTCTCTTCGCTGGAGAGGAAGCCGAAAAGGTGGAAGGCGTCCTCCTTGACATGGGTGTGGACATGGAGGCGAACTTCGCCGTCCTCGGGCAGGGCGTAGAAGGTGGACAGGGGGATCTGCAACCGATAGCCGACCCCGCCCACGTCGATGATCAGGTGGTCGGTGGACCTGTATGCGATGTTTCCGGTCAGCAAAGCGATCATGTGGCAAGATTCCGGAGGTCAGGATTCAGAATGGAGAAGAGATGCAGGAGCGCATTCAGTGCTTGCTCAGCGCCCGCGGCTCAAGGCCTTTTCCAGGCGGTTGCTCAGGCCGGAGCTGTGGGCGTGGCAGATAGCGACGGCCAGGGCATCGGAGGCGTCTTCCTGGGCGATTTCGGGCAGGTTCAGCAGGGCGCGGACCATCTGCTGGACCTGGCCCTTGGCCGCCCGGCCGTAGCCGACCACGGCGTTTTTGACCTGCAGGGCGGTGTATTCGGAAATGGGCAAATGGTTGTTCGCCCCGACCAGCAGGGCGGCACCCCGGGCGTGCCCGAGCTTGAGGGCCGACATGGCGTTTTTTGCCACGAAAACCTGCTCGATGGCCATCGCCTCGGGGGCATGGGTGGCGATGACCTGGTGAAGCCCGTCGTGGATGAGTTTCAGGCGCGCGGGGAGTGCATCGCCGCTGCGGGTGAAGATGGCTCCGTTGTCAACGTGGATCAGCCGATTGCCCTGCTGTTCAACGATGCCGAACCCGGTGACCCGGCTGCCGGGGTCAATGCCTAGAATTCTCATAAAATGAAGTGTCAGGACCCTGAAGGGGGAAAGCCTGATGCCCGGCGCCCGCGGCTAGCCCATGATCTTGGCGATTTCCTCGTCGGAAATGTCGAAGTTGGCATAGACGTTCTGCACGTCATCGTTGTCTTCGAGCTTGTCCATCAGCTTGAGCATCTGCTCGGCCTGCTTGCCTTCGAGCCCGACCATGGTCTGGGGAATCATGGTGAGTTCGGCTGTCCGCCCCTTGAGGCCAGCCCCTTCCATGGCTTCGCGCACCTCGATGAATTTGGTCGGATCGGTGAGGACTTCGTAGGCGTCTCCCTCATCGTTGACGTCTTCGGCTCCCGCCTCGAGAGCGGCTTCAAAGATGGCGTCGAAGTCGGCATCGGTGCCGAAAGCGATCAGCCCTTTGCGCTCGAAGAGGAAGGCGACCGAACCGCTCACGCCGAGGTTTCCGTTGTGCTTGGTGAAAATATGCCTGACATCCGCAACGGTCCGGGTGCGGTTGTCTGTCATGAATTCGACGATGACCGCCACGCCCCCGGGGCCGTAGCCTTCGAAGGTCCCTTCCTCGTAATCGACGCCCTCCAGGTCCCCGGTACCTTTTTTGATGGCCCGGTCGATGGTGTCCTTCGGCATGTTGTCGCTTTTGGCCTTGTCAACCGCAGTCCGGAGACGGGGATTGCCATCGAGGTCGCCGCCGCCGATATTGGCTGCAACGGTGATTTCCTTGATGAGCTTGGTGAAGATTTTGCCGCGTTTGGCGTCCTGGGCGCCCTTGCGGTGCTTGATGTTGGCCCATTTACTGTGTCCTGCCATGCTGATAGTCTCCTTGCCTGTGCGCGATATCTTGGGATGATTCAGGGGAAAGCGCCTTATCCTAGCATGAAAAAAAAAGCCCGGACAAGGATGTTCTGACCTTCTGCGGCGGTTCAAAAAAAGCCGGCCTGTGCGGGCCGGCTTTTGGGATGGGTGGGCTGGGAAGGCTTCAGTGTTCGCTGGGATAGGTTCGGTACTCGATGACCTTGAGGTACTCGGAAACCTTTTTGACCCCCTCTACGTTGTCAATGGCGGCGAGTACCGCCTGGCGCTCCTTTTCGCTGTGGATGTGGCCGGTGACGGCGACATTCCCCTTCTCCGAAGCGATGTGCAGATGGTGGGCTTCCACGTCGGGCAGTGAGGCGATAGCGATTTCCGCCTTTTTGCGGATGATGAGGTCTGTCAGCACCTTTTTGCAGGCTTCTTTCTTCTAGACCAGGTTCTGGTCCTGGACCCCTTCGCAGATCAGTTTGACCGCTGTGTCCTCGGAGAGGCGCAGGGTGTTGATCACGAGGTCGTAGCCGAGGGGGTCTTCCCAGTCCCGGTCAAAGTAGTACTTGATGAATCCGCCACGCTGCTGGTCGCTCCTGCGGACCAGAATGCGGGCGTAGTCCGGGTCGAGCCACTCTCTTTCGGCCCAGCGCTCCACCCTTTCCTCGAAGGGGGCGATGATCCGTACCCGAAAGACGCTCTGGATTGTCCTGAGAAGATCCTGGCCGCCGCGGCCGTAAATGATGACATTCCCTTTGAGGGCATATTCGAGGACAATCAACTCGATCTGGTGGAGGTCCACCTCGATCTTTTCGTCCAGTTCGTCCACAAAGAGTGGCGGTTTCTCGTCGGCCTTCTCCAGTGCCTCAGGGCTCAGCCCGTAGGCGGGGGCCATCTTTTTGATGGCATCTCCATCGACCAAAGTGTAGCCGAGCTGCTCGGCGGCTTTGTGGGCGATGGGGATGCCGGCGCTCCCCATTTCACGCGAGATGGTTATGATAGCCATGATTCTCCTCGAAATGCAGGTACTTACAAGAAAACGTTGAGGATTCTAACAATTCAACAGGAGATTGACAAGGGTTAAATAGTTCTCCCTTTTCGCCGGAATGCCCGGATCAATAGATCGGTTTGTAGTTGAAGTGGTGCCGTGTCTTGACGGTGCGCACGGTCCGGCTTCTCGAGCGCATGACGATCGAGTGGGTTTCGGCGCCGCCTGAGAAATAGCGCACCCCCTGCAGCAGGTCCCCGTTGGTGACCCCGGTGGCCGCAAAGACCACGTCGCCGGAGGCCAGTTCCTCGGCGGTGTAGACCCGGTCGAAATCTGTAATTCCCATCCCCTTGGCCCGCTGTCGTTCTTCCTGGCTCATGAAGACAAGGCGGCCCTGCATGTCACCGTCCATGCACTTGAGGGCGGCGGCGGCCAAAACGCCCTCCGGGGCGCCTCCGATGCCCATCACCATGTCGACGCCGCTGTCGGCAAAGGCGGCGGCGATGACCGGCGCCACGTCACCGTCGGTGATGAGGTGGATGCGTGCGCCGGCCTTGCGGATCTCTGCGACCGTCTTGTCGTGGCGGGGGCGGTCCAGGATCACGACCGTCAGGTCCTCTATGTAGCAGTTCTTCGCTTCGGCGACCGCTTCGAGATTCCGGGTGGGGGAGGCGTTGATGTCGATGGCGCCCTTGGCGTCCGGGCCAACGGCGATCTTCTCCATGTACATGTCGGGAGCGTGGAGAAACCCTCCACGGGGGGCCAGGGCGATGGTGGCGATGGAGCCGCTCATGCCCTTGGCGCAGATGTTGGTCCCCTCCAGGGGGTCGACGGCGATGTCGACCTCGGTCGGGCCTCCGTTGCCGACCTTCTCCCCGATATAGAGCATGGGGGCTTCGTCCATTTCCCCCTCTCCGATGACGACGGTGCCGTTGAACTCGATCGAATCGAGGGTGCGGCGCATGGCATTGGTCGCGGCTTCGTCGGCGGCCATTTTGTCGCCCTTGCCGACCAGGCGGCCGCAGGCCAAAGCCGCCGCCTCGGTGACACGAACCAGTTCGAGGGCCAGATTCCGATCCATGAAAGACGCACTCCTTTGAGAGTTTTTGTTGATTGATAAGGTCGATCATCATGTCACGAATTGTGGGCAAAGATCAATCCTTTTGGGGTGGCGGCCTTTCCGTAAAATACTATATAATGGGCCGTCGAAAGCGTTGGTCGAACCGGGAGGTGCATTAGAGATATGTATAAAAGATTATTCCTCGTCCTGTTGCTGGTGGCCCTTTCGGGAAACCCGGCCCTGGCTGCCGTTAGTAAAAACCTTTCCGCAGCCGAGGCGAGGGCCTTGGTTCAGAAGGATTCCAAAGTCTTCCTGCTCGATGTGCGTTCCCCGGCCGAGTATGCCGAAGTTCGTATCGCAGGATCCCGGCTCATCCCCATCGCTCAGTTGCTGGGGCGTTTGAAGGAGGTGCCGACCGATCGTCCCATCCTGGTCTATTGCGCTGTCGGTTCCCGCAGTTCCATGGTCTCCAACTACCTCGCTCAGCAGGGATACCCCGAGGTGTACAACATGTACGGAGGGATCTGGGGGTGGCAGCTGCGCGGATTTCCCGTTGACCGGGGAGGTCCCTGAGTCCGGCTCCGGCGGATTCCTTACATCTGGGGGGGGAATGGCAGGGATGTTCGTTTGGGCACACCGGGGCGCTTCCGCCCGGGCGCCGGAGAATACCATGGCGGCCTTTCGCCAGGCCGAGACCGATGGTGCCGACGGGATTGAGTTGGACGTCCATCTGAGCCGGGATGGCCGTGTGGTCGTGGTTCATGACGATACCCTGGAGCGGACAACCGATGGCCGCGGCCCGGTCGAGGCGATGGCCGCGGGGGAGCTTGGTGTTCTCGATGCGGGTTCCTGGTTCGCCCCCTGTTTTCAGGGCGAGCCTCTGCCGCTTCTGGAAGAGGTGCTCGCGTGGGCGGGGGAGCGGTTGCGCATCAACGTCGAAATCAAGACCCCCCGTGCCGGACTCGCCGTTCTCAAGCTGCTGCGCGCCTATCCTTCGGTCCGGGCGATGGTGTCCTCCTTCGACCACGGCCTCTTGCAGGCGTTGCGCCGGTCCGATTCCCGCCTGCCCCTTGGATTTCTGACCGATTCCCGCCTCTGGAGAGGAACTGTGCGTCGGGCTGCGGCCTGCGGCGCCGAAAGCGTCCACCCCCGTCACGAGTTTGTATCTGAGTCTCTGGTCGCCGCCTGCCGGCAGAAGGGTCTGCGGTTGTTCGCCTGGACGGTGGACGATCCTGCCCGCCTCGAACGGTTGCTGAAGCTGGGAGTGGACGGCGTCTTTTCCAACGACCCGGGAATGGTTAGCAGGCACCTGGACGCTCGTTAAGCGTCGCCGCGAGCCCTGTTTTGAACGCCGAAAGCCCCGCAGGTTCCCCTGCGGGGCTTTCGTTTTTGGGCAGGCGTAGCGGTTGCTCGCTGGGGTTGGCCAAAACAACCCGCTCTTGGCCCGTTTTTTCCAAGTCTTCCTAATGGGCCGGCTTGTCCTCAGGGGAACACCTTTTTTGACGATCTTCTAGGTGCAGTCCTTCGGCAGCGGGTTGTCAGCCCACACGGGGCGAGGTCTCCCTGTTCGCCCTGTGCAACGTCTCGGGGGCATGGAGAGAGGCTCGATTGGGAAGGGTTTATTAGCCTCCTCCCCCCCTTCCTGCGCCTCCGCGGTTGCTGCCTCCCAATCTGCTTGGGCCGACAGCGGGGATTGCCTCAAATGCTGTTGGAAGGGTAGAGGAAGGGCGGTTTCCAGGGGGGGGTTGGTTTGACGAAATATAGTTTTCCCGCAATAAACCCGGAAGGGGAAAGGTTTTTTTGCAACTAAATATGGATATTAGAATAATATAAAAGACTTGTTTGTATATCATTGTTTTGCTACTTTTAGTCAAAATGATGACTAGGATTTGCATTCGATGGGGGTCGAGCTCTCCTCATTAGAGTGCTCCCAACCGAAGGGCGCAGGAGGAAGATCCACGTGAACATCACAGCCATTAAGAGAAGTGGACGGTTCATTGCCGTCGTCATGGCCATGCTGCTCTGCGCATTTGTCGTGCCGTCGATCGCCGCCGGAGAGGGCCCCCTGGTGATCGAGATGTCCTCGGTTCGCGTCGTCGCCGGCCCCGGAGGCGAGGAGGAGTTCCTCCCGGCCGACGAGGGGCACCCGGGTGACGTCATCGAGTACACGGCGCGCTACCGCAACGTCTCCCAAAGGAGCCTCGGCAACATTCTCGGCACCCTGCCCGTTCCCGAAGGGATGGAATACCTGCCGGGCAGCGCAATTCCTGCCCAGGTCAGCGCCTCGACCGACGGCGAGAGTTTCGGCCCCGTCCCCCTGCGGCGCCTGGTGCGCCTTGCCAGCGGCCGGGAGGAGCAGAGGGCGGTCCCCTATCGCGACTACCGCGCACTGCGCTGGGAGATCGGCAGCCTCGGCCCCGGCCAGGAGACCGTCGTCAAGGCCCGCGCCCGCATCGCGGAGGGACGGTGAGTCTTCGCCCTTTGATTATTTGAATTCGAAAGTTTTTCAAGATTCTATTTGTGCAGTCAATAGACCATTCTAGGAGGATTCGGCAATGAAAGAGCAGTCCCGCAAGCGAAGAGCCCCGCTCCGTTATTTCATTCACATGCTGCTGGCCCTGGCCCTTGTCGGCTTCGGTCTGTCGTCCGCCCTGGCGGCGCCGCCGGCCGGAACCTCCATCGGCAACCAGGCCTCGGCGACCTACACCGACGATTCCAATGTCGGCCGCACCGCCACATCGAACGTCGTATCGACCATCGTGAAGCAGGTCGCCAGCTTCACCCTCACCCAGAACGGGAGCAAGACCATCTCCCCCGGCAGCACCGTCTACTTCACCCACACCCTGACCAACACGGGGAACGGGGCCGACACCTTCGACCTTTCCGCCGTCGATGCCGATACCGGGACGATTGCCTTCACCAGCCTGAAAATCTTCGCCGACGCCGACGGCAACGGCGTCCCCGACAGCGGCACAGAAGTCGCCATCACTCCCTCCCTCGCCCCCGGGGCGAGCTACAAGTTCGTCGTCGCGGCGACGGTTCCTGCCGACGCCGCGGCCGCCGAGAGTGAGACGATCACCGTCACGGGCGAGAGCAACCACACCACCTCGGAGACCGAGACCAACACCGACACCGTCACCGTGACGGGCAACGCGGTCCTCCTCGTCACCAAGGCCCTCTCCCTGAGCAGCGGTCCCTCTCCGAGCGCCGGGCCGATCACCGTGACCCTGACCTACACCAACAACGGCAACAGCGCAGCCTCCGACGTGATCCTCACCGACGTCATCGGCTCCGGGGCGACCGCGGGGATGACCTACGTGGCCGACAGCGGCCAGTGGTCCGGCGGCGCGACGGTGACCGATGCCGCTGCCGGCGATTCCTCCGGGCTCGCCTACGACTGGGACGTGACCACGGCCGATACGGTGACGGCGGTTATCTCCAGCGTCGGCCCCGGCGCCAGCGGCTTCATCAAGTTCAACGTGACCATCAACAGCGGTCTGCCCCCCGGGGCGGCGACCACCACGAACACCGCCAAATTCGCATACAACGACAAGCCCGCCGGCGGCGGGGATGACGTCGGCCCCACCAACACCAACACGGCGGCCTACACTGTCCTGGCGGCGGCCGGGGTCGTCGCCAACGGCTCGAGCACCGACCACGCCGACGGGGTCGACGAGCCGGTGACGGTCGCCACCGCCCTCCAGGGCGCGACGGTCACCTTCAGCAACTACATCTGGAACACCGGCAACGGCACCGACACCTTCGACATCACCCTCGGCAGCAGCACCTTCCCGGCGGGAACCGTCTTCCAGCTCTACAAGTCCGACGGCGCCACCCCCCTGACCAGCTCCGCCGGCACGGCCGATCCTGACACCGGCCCTGTCTTGGTTGCGACCGATGATGCCGTTGATGATAAAAATGAATACAAGGTCGTGATCAAGGCGACCCTCCCGGCCAACGCCTCCGGCGATAACGGCGGGAGCGGCTTCTCCGTGACCCTGACCGCCACCTCGGCGACCGACCCCACAAAGAGCAACACGGTGGTGAACACTCTCGGCGCGATCACCGGCAACACCGTTGACCTGACCAACAACTACGCCAGAGATCATGACAGTTGCAATGGGGACGAGGTTGACCCCGACCTGTGTGGTTACGGCTATAGCACCGGCGAGGCCGATCCCCAGACGACCGAGACGGTCAACCCCGGCGCCACCGCCAGCTTCACCCTCTACGTCAAGAACACCAGCGCCGTGGCCGACACCTACAACCTCTTCGCCGACGACGACAACACCTGGGCCGACCCCGTGGTGAACGACCTGCCGACCGGCTGGACCGTCTCCTTCCACGGCGGCGAATGCCCGGCCTCGGGCGCTCCGGTCACCAACACCGGCGTGGTCAATGCCGACGCCAGCACCCCGGTCTGCGCCACCCTCGACGTTCCTGCGAACGCTTCGCCGGGCAACGTGGAGATCTACTTCCGCGCCCTCTCCCCGACGACCGGGGCGGTCGACACCAAGCACGACCGGGTGAGCGTCAACACGGTTCGCAACCTCTCCGTCTCCCCCGAGAACAGCGGCCAGGTCTACCCCGGCGGCTCGGTGGTCTACACCCACATCCTCAAGAACAACGGCAACGTCACCGAGGGGGACAACTCCGGCAGCACCGTCACCCTCGGCCTGAGCGACTCCCTCTCCGGGTGGACCAGCGTCGTTTACTACGACCTGAACGGCGACAACGCCCTCGACGCCGCCGACCCCATCGTCCCCGCGGCGGGTATTCACGCGATCGCCGGTGTGGACCCTCTCGACAACGGCCTCTCCGCAGGCGAGTCGGCCCGCTTCTTCGTCAAGGTCACCGCGTCGGCCAGCGCGGGGATCGGTGACATCAACAAGACGACCCTCACCGCCACGACCGCCAATGGCACCCTGACGGGGACCGCCCCGGCCGACTCGGTCGACGATACGACCCAGGTCATCGCCGGCCAGGTCCGCCTGGTAAAGACCCAGGCCCTCGACACAAACTGTGACGGCACCGCCGACACCGCCTTTACCACCGGCCAGCTCCAGGGCAACCCCGGCGAGTGCGTGCGCTACCAGATCGTCGCCACCAACGACGGAACGGCCGACGTGACCACCCTCGTCCTCTCCGACTCGACCCCGGCCCATTCCACCTTCGACGACGGCAGCCGCGATAGCGCCGGCGGCGCCTGCGGCACCGGCGCTGTCGATGCCGACGCTGCGACCACCGTCGGGTCGATCACCGCCCCGGACTGCGGCGACACGGGGTCGATCACCGCGACCATCGGGACCCTCGGGACCCTCGGGTCGAACAAGTCGGCGACGGTCACCTTCGGGATCATGATCAACAAGTAGGGTATTGCCCCCGGGGGGCACGGAGCGACCCGTTCCGTGCCCCCCGCCTTGCCACTCTCTACCCGTTGAAGGCTCCATGACCCGAAGCTTTCGAAAACTGGCATTTTTCTGCATGGCCGCCCTGGCCCTCCTCGGGGCCGGTGCGCCGTCGGCGTTCGCCCTGAGCGTCGACAACCAGGCCTTCGCCACCTTTCTGCTGGGGCCTGGCGCCCCCGAGACGACCGTTTCGAGCAATATCGTCTCGACTGTTGCTACCCTTTCGGCTTCTGTCGACTTTTACGATCCCCCCTACACCGAAGAGATCCCCACGACCCCGGTCGGCTTCGACCTCTTCGTTCAGGGGCGTTCCCCGGCCTGCAACGAAAGCGCCGAGCTCGCCGAGAGCCTGGGCGCGACTCTCGTCTCGGCCCTGACCGGGGACGAGGAGGCGGTCTCTCTGGTGGAGACCGCCCCCGATTCGGGGATCTTCCGCATCGCTTCTCCCTTTCCGACCCGCGACGGCGCCCTCGCCGCCGCCGAACCCCTGGACGGCGTCCTCGACATCCTCGGCGGCGACCTGCTGATGGTCTCCATCGACGGCTGCGGCGTCCCCGCCAGCGGCACGGTCGAGGTACCCCTGCCGGCGGTGGTGCTGCCGCCGGCGACCATCGACTACTACGACCCGGAATACCGGGAAAAAATCGCCCGAACCGTGCTCGGCGAGGACCTCCACGTCCAGGCCGACGCCCCGGCCTGCAACGCCGAGATCTCGCAGGCCGAGACCCGGATCATTGTCATCGTCTCGGCCCTGACCGGCGACCTGGAGGAGCTTCTCGCCGAGGAGACGGCCGAGGACACCGGAATCTTCCGCGTGATCGTCCCGGTGCCGACCCGGGACGCCGACCTCTTCCCCGCCGATCCCGGCAACGGCATCCTCGAAACCGTCAAGGGGGACACCCTGCTGGCGAGCATCGCCGGCTGCGGCGAGAGCGTGGCGGAGACGGTCATCTTCATCGATCCCGGCGGGGTGGTCTTCGATTCGCGCACCGACGCTCCGGTCGCCGGAGCCATCGTTCGTCTCATCGACGTGACCGGTGGCGGCAACGGCCAGCCGACCGAGGCGGGCGTCGCCTGCTCGGCCGGGATTCCCGGCGGACTGGCCAAGGTCCTCGACTACGCCGCCTCCGCGGTCCTCCCCTCCGAGCAGGTGACGGGCGAGGACGGCCGCTACGATTTCCCGGTCCTCTGCCCGAGCACCTACCGGATCGAAGTCGTCCCCCCCGGGGAATACCTCTTCCCTTCCACGGTCCCCGCCGCCGATCTTCCGCCGGAGCGGCGCATCGACCCGGCTGCCTCCTACGGCGGTGAGTTCGAGCTGAACCTGTCGACCGGGGCGGTCTTCATCGACCTGCCCCTTGACCGCCCCTTCTCCGTGCTGTCCCTCGAGAAGAGGGTGAACCGCTCGACGGCGGAGATCGCCGATGTCGTCCAGTACACCCTGACGGTCGTCAACGCCTCGGGGCAGGACTTTCCCAACGTGACCGTGGAGGACTTTCTTCCCTACGGCTTCGTTTTCAGCAACGGCTCGGCCCGCATCGACGGGGTCCGGATCGCCGATCCCAAGGGCGGGGGCGGGCGCCAGCTCACCTTCGCCGTCGGCGAGATCCCGGCCGGCTCCCGCGCCAGCCTGACCTACCGGGCCGCCATCGGGCCCGGCGCCCTGCAGGGGGACGGGGTCAACACCGCCTTCGCCGTGGTCGACGGCAGCCTCGTCTCCAACCGGGCCCAGGCCCGGGTCGACGTTGTCCCTGGGGTCTTCACCTCCCGCGGCTACGTGGTCGGCAAGGTCTACGTCAACTGCGACTGGGATCGCCGCCAGGGCGACGAAGAGCCGGGCATCCCGGGAGTGCGCCTCTTCATGCAGGACGGCTCCTTCGTAGTTACCGATGCGGAGGGCAAGTTCAGCTTCTACGGGCTCTCCCCGAGCACCCACGTCCTGCGCATCGACGAGACGACGTTGCCTGCCGGCTCGGAAATGATCACCCTCTCCAACCGCTTCGCCGGCGACGCCGGCAGCCGCTTCATCGACATCAAGAACGGCGAACTCCACCGGGCTGATTTCGCCGAGGGGTCCTGCACCGGCGAGATCCTCGAGCAGGTCGTGCTGCGCCGCGAGCGGGGGGATGTTTTCGTCGCCGACGTGGAGCGCCGGGTGCGCGAAATTCTCGACGCCGACCCCTCCGACGGGACCGAAGAGACGTCCCTGTCCGCCTCGGCGAGCGGGTACGTCGAGGACACGCCGAAGGTTCCGACCTTCGAGCCGATGATCGACCCCGGGGATGTGCCCGACACCTCCCAACCGCCCCTTCTCGTGCCGGCCCTGATCTCCCTCGAGGACCTTCTTGACGGGATCGAGGACACCACCCCGGCCTTCCTCGACCTGCGCGACGGCGACACCCTCCCTTTTGCCCAGGTCCACGTCCGGATCAAGGGCCCCGAAGGGGGACGCTTCCGCCTCTCCCTCAACGGCGAGACCGTGAGCGAAAGGCGTGTCGGCAAGCGCATCATCGACCCGAGCCGCGGGCTTCTCGCCTGGGAGTACATCGGGGTCAACCTCGAGCCGGGGGAGAACACCCTCGCGCTGACCTACGTCGATCCCTTCGGCAACGACCGCCAGAGCGAGACGATCCGCCTCGTCGCCCCCGATGGCCTCGGCGAGATCGCCGTCACCCCCCCCGACGCCGGCCTGGTCGCCGACGGCCACAGCGTCGTGCCCCTCAAGGTCGAGTTGAAGGACCCCGAGGGGGTCCCGGTGACGGTGCGCACCCAGCTGACCCTCGAGGCCAGCCTCGGGCGCTGGGACGTGGTCGACCTCGACCCCGAGACCCCGGGCATTCAGGTCTTCATCGAGGGGGGGAGCGCCACCTTCGGCCTGCGTCCCCCCCAGGAGCCGGGCGAGGCCCTGGTCGTCGTCTCCTCGGGGATTCTCGAGGGGGCCTGCATCCTCTACTTCCTCCCCGACCTGCGCCCGATCATCGCCACCGGCCTGGTCGAGGGGGTGGTCAACCTGAGCCGCCTCGGCTCCGCCGCCCTTGTCGGGGCGAGCCCGGCCGACGGCTTCGAGAGGGAGCTCGACAACATCTCGGGCGGCGAAGGCTCGGCCGGGGCGCGGGCCGCCTTCTTCCTCAAGGGGAAGGTCCGGGGAGATACCCTCCTCACCGTCGCCTACGACTCGGAGAAGGAAACCCGGGAGCGCCTCTTCCGCGACATCGAGCCCGACGCCTTCTACCCGGTCTACGGCGACGCCTCGGTACGCGGTTACGACGCCCAGTCGACGGGACGACTCTACGTCCGGGTCGACCGCAAGAAGTCGTACCTGCTCCTCGGCGACTTCTCGACCCTGGCGCCGGCCCAGGCTCGCAAGCTCTCCCTGTACAACCGCAGCTTCAACGGGGCGAAGTTCCACCACGAGACCGAGAGGGTGAACCTCAACGCCTTCGTCAGCGAGGACGGCACCCGCCAGGTCGTCGAGGAGATCGCAGCAAAGGGGGTCTCCGGGCCCTACTTCCTGAAGGAGAGCGATCTGGTCGTCAACAGCGAGCGGGTAGAGATCGTCACCCGCGACCGCAACCAGAAGTCCCGCATCGTGGCCGTCGACTCGCTGGCCCGCTTCACCGACTACGAGCTCGACGTCCTTTCCGGCCGCATCGTCCTCAGGGCCCCCGTCCCGATCTACGACCAGGACCTCAACCCCAACTTCATCCGGGTGACCTACGAGACCGAGGGGGAGTCGGGCCACTATTGGATCGCCGGGGGCGACGCCCAGGCCCGCCTCCACGACCGGGTCGAGGTCGGGGGCGTCCTTGTCCACGACGACAGCCCCGTCGAACGCTACACCATGGGCGGCGCCAACATGACCGTCAAGGTGGCCCCCAAGACCTTCCTTGTCGGCGAGTGGGCCGAGACGAGCGGGGATGTTCTCGGCACCGGCGAGGGCAAGCGGGTCGAGCTGCAGCACACCGGCGACACCTTCTCCGCCGCCGTCTACGCCCACCGCACCGACGAAAACTTCGACAACCCCTCCTCGCTCCTGCTCGCCGGGCGGGAGGAGGCCGGTGCCAACGCCCGTCTCCGGCTGACCCGCAAGACGAGCCTGGGGGCCGAGGCCCTCCTCTCCCGCGACCTGGAGAACGACGGCGAGCGCAAGGGGCTCCTGGTCAACCTCGAGCACGCCTTCAACGGCTCGCTGCGGGGCGAGCTCGGGCTGCGCCTCGCCGAGGAGACGACCGCCCCCGCCGAGGCGGACACCACCGGGGCGACCCCCTTCAGCACCACCTCGGTGCGGGCCAAGCTCGCCGCGAGGGTCCCCTTCGCCCCCCGGGCCGGCGTCTTCGTCGAGGCCGAGCAGGCAATCGACGCCGGCGACCGTCGCTCCGTCGGCGTCGGCGGCGACTACCAGCTCAGCAACGGCGGACGCATCTACGCCCAGCACCGCTTCGTCTCCACCCTCGCCGGCGAGTTCTCCCTCAACGACGTGCAGGAGCGCAACGTAACCCTGGTCGGGGTCGAATCGCCCTACATGCGTCGGGGGAATGTCTTCAGCGAGTATCGTATTCGCGACTCCGTCAGCGGGCGCGATTCGGAGGCGGCCGTCGGCCTGCGCAACGCCTGGACCCTCGCCGAGGGGGTGATCGCCAATGTCGGCATCGAGCGGGTCCACGCCCTGACCGGTTCGGCGGACAACAGTTCCACCGCCGTCACCGGAGCCCTCGTCTACTCGGGCAACCCCCTCTGGAAGGGGAGCCTGAGGGCCGAGGTCCACAACGGCGAGAGCAGCGACAGCTTCCTCGGCAGCGCCGGGCTCGCCCTCAAGATGAGCCGGGACTGGACCCTCCTCTCTCGCAACGTCTACTCGCTCCTCGAGGGGGACGGCACCTCCGAGGAGCGGCAGCAGGAGCGCTACCAGATCGGTTTCGCCTATCGCCCGGTCGACAACAACCGCTGGAACGTCCTGTCGCGCTACGAGTTCAAGCGCGAGGAGGAGGAGTTCCCCGGCGAGCAGAGGGAGGAGCGCTCCGTCCACATCTTCTCGACCCACCTCAACGTGCAGCCCTCCCGGGCGGCCACGGTGAGCGGGCGCTGCGCCCTGAAGTGGACCGACGAAAAGTTCGGCTCGGACGACGATTCGACCTCGGCCCAGCTTCTCGCCGGTCGCCTGATCTACGACATTACCGAGCGCTGGGACGCCGGGTTTCTCGCCAGCGCCCTGGCCCGCGAAGACGACGCCCTCAACTATGGGATCGGCGGCGAGATCGGCTACCTCTTCGCCGCCAACCTCTGGATCTCGGGGGGCTACAACTTCCTCGGTTTCTACGACCGCGACCTCTCCGGGGAGGACTACACCAATCCCGGCTTCTACATGCGTTTCCGCTTCAAGTTCGATGAGCATCTGCTCGACGGGAACGATCCGGAACAGAACAAGACCATCTCCCCCGACGACAGGGGGACGAAGAGCGGCCCCTGACCGCCCTTTTCGAAAGGTGCATCCATGCGACACTGCCTGATATCCCTCTTACTTTTCGGACTCTTCGCCCCCGCGGCCTTCGCCGCCGGGGAAGAGGCGGCTCGCCCCGTCTCGCCAATGATCATCTCCAAAAAGATCATTCTCGGGCCGCAGCCTGAGGCTCAGCCCGAGCCGAAGCCCCTGCTCGCTCCTCCGAAGAAGAGGATCAGCGACGAGGTCATCGCCGCCGACCGAAGCCAGCTCGCCTCGGTTCAGGACCGCCTCGGCGAGATCAACCGCCGCGGCGTCGAGGTCGACTCCTACCACTTCGCCAAGGCCCAGGCCTGGCTCGACTTCGCCCGCTCCAACTACAACGAGAACGACCGCTCCTCCGTCGTCGAGGAGGCCCTGACCGAGGCGCTGCGCCTGGTGATCGGCTTCGAGGACGGCCTCTCCCCGGTCGAGATGGGGACGGAGACGCCGGTCATCCCCCAGAGCATGAGGGTGCGCGAGGACCTGTGGGCCCTGGCCGCTGGGATGAAGGCCGACCCCGGCCGCTTCCCCTGCGTCGAGGGGCTCGTCGCCCAGCTCGAGGTTCAGCTCGTCTGGTCCGGCCACGAGGAGAAGGAGATGGGGTGGCGCCACAGCAAGCCCTACATCTCCGCCGCCGAGCGCATGGCCCGCAAGATCCGTCGCCAGGCGGCCGAGTGCGCCGTCGCCGCCCCGCCGATCCCCGTCCCGGCACCGCCGCCCGAGTGCACCGAGTGCCCGGCCTGCCCCGAGCCCCCGCAGGCCCCGGCCGCCCGGCTCCCCGACAGCGTCCACTTCGCCCTCGACAGTGCAGAGATCAGCCCGGCGACGGCCGCCGTCCTCGACCGGGTCGCCTCGACGCTGACCGCTTCGCCGGGCAGCGCCCTCGAGATTCACGGACACGCAGACGTCCGCGGCGGCCGCGGTTACAATGACAAGCTCTCCCGGCGCCGGGCCGAGGCGGTCATGAGCTACCTGGTGTCCCGGGGGATCGACGCCGGGCGCCTGAGCGTGAAGGCCTTCAGCGAAACCGCTCCCCGGATCGCCGACCCCGACAGTTGGGGCCACGCCATGAACCGCCGGGTCGAGTTCAATTTCCAGGGGATCGAGACCCTGACCCTCGTGGAGCAGAGGGACGACCTGCAGGTCGAAGGGGCGGCCCGTTCCGGAAAGGGTAAACATTGAGAAGGGACAGGGGAGGACATCGCCCGGCGGGGCGCTTGATGGGGAGACTCCTCTGCGGGGTCGTTCTGTGCCTTCTCGTCTTTTGCGGGGAGGTGCTGGCGCTCGTCTCCGGTGATCTCACCGTCACGATGGTCACCGACCCCTACCTCACCTCCGACAGCAACGGCTGTCCCATCGACGGCCCCGGTGCAGCCTACGTCGCTTTCGAAATCAAGGCCACTACGGGGGTGAACGTGACCAATCTGACGGCCGAACTGACCGGCTTTAATGCCGGTTTCGGCCTCAGCGGGGGCCAGGCCGCCACCCAGTACGTCGGGAAACTCGACGCGGGCCAGACCCGGACCGTCTACTGGCACATCTACTACCCCTGCCACGACGAGGCGCCCAACAGCTCGACCATCAACGTCGGGATTTCCGACGGGACCGGGAGCCCCGTCAATTACTCCGGAGCGCAGGTGACCAACGGCTCCACGGTCACAGCGACCAGCGAACTCAGTTCCAACGCAGGAGGGCTTCTGGCCGGGATGACCCTGGGCCCCGGGGCCGTACTCGGGCAGGAATTCTATTACGACGTCCTCTACGCCTTCGGAAACACCGCCGCAGGGGACCGGTTCAACCTGCAGCCTTCCGGCAACACCAGCTTCAACGCAGGCTGTTTCGCCCTGAGTGGCTCCGAGATTCGTTGCTCCGAATCGACAGCTATTCCAGCTACCACTGTTGACAAGCTCTATTTTGAAGCGCCCGATTCCCAGACAGGAAAGGGCACGGGGTGCGTCGGCCCTCCCGGTCCCGATCCGGGGATCCTCGTGGAGGTTCGTTATTTAATCCGCTATCTCTGCGAAGGGGCCACGACCACTTCCAGCCCTTTCTCCGCCCAGACGAGCGGAGCGACCAACGTCAAGTACACCAACAACTTCCATGACACCGATTTCCATATCAATTACCCCGTTGGCACCAACCCCTTCACCGTGACCAAGTCGGTCGCGGCCAGCCCGGTCCCCCTCGGGGGGACGGTCCAGTACACCGTCGCCATCCAGAACACCAGCGCTCAGGCCGCCATCCTCGACCGGATCACCGACGTCCTTCCCGGCGGAATGACTTTCCAGGGGCTCCATGCCAGCAGCGCCGTGACGGCGGCCAACTCGAGCTATATCCCCAGCGCCGGCGCCACGGGCACCCTCGAGTTCATCGGGATTCCCGACACATCCTGGATCATCCCCGCCGGCGGAACCCACAACCTCGTCTACACCGTGACCGCCCCCAATACGGCCGGGACCTATCGCAACACGGCCTCGGGCAAGTCGGGGATTGTGACCGTCGGTTCGGGCTTCGTCGACGTGGTGGTCGCGAAGACCCTCAGCATCGCCAAGGCCTTCTCCCCGTCGACGATCCAGTCGGGTGAGACGAGTACCCTCACCTTCACCCTCACAAACCTCGGGGCGACGGGCCTCACCGGGATGGCCTTCACGGACAACTTCCCCTCGGGCATGACGGTCGCCAACCCGCCGAACGTGGGCGGGACCTGCGCCTCGGTCTCCCACGACGGCGCGGCGGGCAACGGCAGCTTCGCCGTGACCTCGGGGAATATCCCGGCGACCGGTTCCTGCACCGTCACCGTCGACGTCACGAGCTCCACCGCCGGATCCCACGACAACCAGACCTCGACCGTGACAACGACGCAAGGGATTACTGCGGATGCCAGTCCCGTGGCGACCCTGAACGTCGTCACTCCCCCTACGGTCGCCAAGGCCTTCGCGCCGTCGACCATCGCCTCGAACGGCACGAGCACGCTGACGATCAGCCTGGGCAACAGCAACGCCACTGCGGCGACCCTCTCAGCGATTCTGACCGACACCTTGCCTTCCGGGGTGACGGTGGCGGGCACGCCCAACGTCGGCGGCACCTGCAGCGGAACGGTGACGGCTGCAGCCGGCAGCGGCACGGTGAGCTACGCCAGCGGCGCGACGATTCCTGCCGGCGGCTGCACGATCACCGTCGATGTGACCAGCGCCACGCCCGGGACAGTGACAAACACCATCGCCATCGGCGCCCTTCAGACCGACCAGGGCAATAACGCCTCTGCGGCGACGGCAGACCTGACCGTCAACGCTGCAGCCCCGACGGTCGCCAAGGCCTTCGCGCCGTCGACCATCGCCTCGAACGGCACGAGCACGCTGACGATCAGCCTTGGCAACGCTAACGCCACGGCGGCGACCCTTTCGGCGGTCCTGACCGACACCCTGCCTTCCGGTGTGACGGTGGCGGGTACGCCCAACGTCGGCGGCACCTGCAGCGGAACGGTGACGGCTGCAGCCGGAAGCGGCACGGTGAGCTACGCCAGCGGCGCGACGATTCCTGGCGGCGGCTGCACGATCACCGTCGACGTGACCAGCGCCACGCCCGGGACGGTGACCAACACTATCGCCATCGGCGATCTTCAGACCGATTTTGGCAACAACACCGCAGCGGGCACGGCCGATCTGACCGTCAACGCCGCAGCGCCGACCGTGAGTAAGGCCTTCGCGCCGTCGACCATCGCCTCGAACGGGACGAGCACGCTGACGATCAGCCTGGGCAACAGCAACGCCACGGCGGCGACCCTCTCAGCGATTCTGACCGACACCTTGCCTTCCGGGGTGACGGTGGCGGGCACGCCGAACGTGGGCGGCACCTGCAGCGGAACGGTGACGGCTGCAGCCGACAGCGGGACGGTGAGCTATGCCAGCGGGGCGACGATTCCTGCCGGCGGCTGCACGATCACCGTCGACGTGACCAGCGGCTCGCCGGGGACGGTGACCAACACCATCGCCATCGGCGATCTTCAGACCGATTTTGGCAACAACGCCTCTGCGGCGACGGCCGATCTGACCGTCAACGCTGCAGCGCCGACCGTGAGTAAGGCCTTCGCGCCGTCGACCATCGCCTCGAACGGCACGAGCACGCTGACGATCAGCCTGGGCAACAGCAACGCCACGGCGGCGACCCTCTCAGCGATTCTGACCGACACCTTGCCTTCCGGGGTGACGGTGGCGNCGCCGGGACGGTGACGGCGACTGCCGGCAGCGGCACGGTGAGCTACGCCAGCGGCGCGACGATACCCGCCGGCGGCTGCACGATCACCGTCGACGTGACGAGCGCCACTCCCGGCACGGCGACCAACACCATCGCCATCGGCGCCCTTCAGACCGATTTTGGCAACAACGCCGCAGCGGCGACCGCGGACCTGACCGTCAACGCCGCCGCTCCGACGGTGGCCAAGGCCTTCGCGCCATCGACCATCGCCTCGAACGGCACGAGCACGCTGACGATCAGCCTTGGCAACGCTAACGCCACGGCGGCGACCCTTTCGGCGGTCCTGACCGACACCCTGNCAGCGGAACGGTGACGGCTGCAGCCGGAAGCGGCACGGTGAGCTACGCCAGCGGCGCGACGATTCCTGGCGGCGGCTGCACGATCACCGTCGACGTGACGAGCGCCACGCCCGGAACGGTGACCAACACCATCGCCATCGGCGCCCTTCAGACCGATTTTGGCAACAACGCCGCAGCTGCAACGGCCGATCTGACCGTCAACGCCGCCGCTCCGACGGTGGCCAAGGCCTTCGCGCCATCGACCATCGCCTCGGGTGGCACGAGCACCCTGACGATCACCCTGGGCAACGCTAACGCCACGGCGGCGACCCTCTCCGCGATTCTGACCGACACCTTGCCTTCCGGGGTGACGGTGGCGAGCACGCCGAACGTCGGCGGCACCTGCGCCGGGACGGTGACGGCGACTGCCGGCAGCGGCACGGTGAGCTACGCCAGCGGCGCGACGATACCCGCCGGCGGCTGCACGATCACCGTCGACGTGACCAGCGGCACGCCCGGCACGGTGACCAACACCATCGCCATCGGCGCTCTTCAGACCGGTTTTGGCAACAACGCCGCAGCGGCGACCGCGGACCTGACGGTCAACGCTGCCGTCCCGACGGTGAGCAAGGCCTTCGCGCCTGCGACCATTACCTCGGGTGGCACGAGCACGCTGACGATCAGCCTTGGCAACGCTAACGCCACGGCGGCGACCCTCTCCGCGATCCTGACCGACACCTTGCCTTCCGGGGTGACGGTGGCGAGCACGCCGAACGTCGGCGGCACCTGCGCCGGGACGGTGACGGCAACCGCCGGCAGCGGCACGGTGAGCTACGCCAGCGGCGCGACGATACCCGCCGGCGGCTGCACGATCACCGTCGACGTGACCAGCGGCACGCCCGGGACGGTGACCAACACCATCGCCGCTGGCGCTCTTCAGACCGGTTTTGGCAACAACGCCGCAGCGGCGACTGCGGACCTGACGGTCAACGCTGCCGTCCCGNGCCGTCCCGACGGTGGCCAAGGCCTTTGCGCCATCGACCATCGCCTCGGGTGGCACGAGCACGCTGACGATCAGCCTTGGCAACGCTAACGCCACGGCGGCGACCCTCTCCGCGATCCTGACCGACACCCTTCCGAGCGGTGTGACCGTTGCGGGCACGCCGAACGTCGGCGGCACCTGCGCCGGGACGGTGACGGCTGCAGCCGGCAGCGGCACGGTAAGCTACGCCAGCGGCGCGACGATACCCGCCGGCGGCTGTACGATCACCGTCGATGTGACCAGCGGCTCGCCCGGCACGGTGACCAATACCATCGCCGCCGGCGCCCTGCAGACCAACCAGGGGAACAACGCCTCGGCTGCGACGGCGAACCTGACGGTCAGCGGCGCCGACCTCTCTGGGATCGTCTACCACGACGCCAACCACAACGGCTCCCGGGAATTCGGAGAGAGCGGGACCGGAGAGACACTGTATGTCAAGCTCGTTCCGCGCTCCGGAGGGAGCTGTGCTGGGCCGGCAGACGACGTGGCGAGCGTCGATTCGGGAACGGGGGCCTACACCCTCTCAGGGGTCCCACCGGGCGACTACTGCCTGATCCTCGACACCAACAACACCCTCGCCGACGTGACCCCGGGGCGGCCTTCGCGCTGGATCGGCATGGAGGAAAGTGATGGCCGGCGGGAGGTCACGGCGGTCAATTTCGACCTCTCCGGCTTCGATTTCGGCCTCTACCTCGGAAGCCGCCTCTCGGGAACGGTCTTCAAGGACACGGGGGCCGGGGGTGGGACGGCCAACAACGGCACTAAGGACGGGGGCGAATCGGGCCTCGGCAACCTCCTCGTCAGCCTGACCGACAATAGCGGCTCGACGACCTACGATTCTGGACTGACCGCGGGCGACGGGACCTTCGAGTTCTACGCCCCCGGCTCGATCAGTGACGGCACGACCCTGCGCGTGGTCGAGAGGAATCTCGGCGGCTACGTTTCGACCGGCGGCGGTGCGGGGACGACCGGGGGGGGCTACGACCGCGCCACCGACGCGGTGAGCTTCTCCTTTGCCGCGGGCCGCACCGACAGCGGACTCCTCTTCGGCGACGTGCCGGCGACCACGTTTCTGACCGACGGGAGCCGCTCGGCTCTGCCTGGCACGGTCCTCTTCTTCCCCCACACCTTCGTCGCGGGGACGGCGGGGAGCGTTTCCTTCTGCACCTCGGCCGTGGCCGGCCCGGCGATCTCGGGTTGGTCCGAGACCCTCTTCCGGGACACCGACTGCAACGGCCTCTTCGGCGCCGGGGACGTTCCCCTCTCGGGCTCTCTTTCGCTGGTCGCGGACCAGAAGGTCTGCATTTTCGTCAAGGAAGAGGTGCCGGCGACCGCCCCCACCAACGCCCAGAACGCCGTGACCGTGACGGCGACCTTCGACTATGCCAACGCCGCGCCCGCCATCCAGGACGTGCTCACCCGCAGCGACCTGACCCGGGTGGGGACGGTGACCTCCGCCGGGCTCCTCCTTCACAAGGCCGTCGACAAGGCGACCGCCCTTCCGGGAGAGGATCTGACCTATACCCTGACCTACACAAACAATAGTTCGGGTCAACTCAGCTCCATCGTCGTCAACGATATGGTTCCCGCCTATACGACTTTTCTCAGTGCCGGGTGTGGGGTCCTTCCGTCGAACTTGACGGCATGTACGGTTGATCAGGAGCCTGCCGTCGGTGGTACTGGAGCCGTGCGCTGGAGCTTTGGAGGGTCTCTTTCTTCCGGGGCGAGCGGGACAGTCAATTACGTCGTCCGCATTATCCCCTGATCGCGTGACGGTTTTTCCAGCCGTCATTGCGAGGGTACGCAAATAAGGAGGCCCGCCGGTTTTAACCGGCGGGCCTCTTTGTTTATCTAGGAACAAGGTCGATCCTTATGCGCAGAGATCGATGTTGATGCCCCAGTTCTTGATTTTTATGGTGAGTGCCGGGTGTGGTGTGCTTCCCTTGAACCTGACAGCTGGTGTTGTGGGTCAAGCGCCGGCGTTCAGAGGATTCGGGGCCGTGCGCTGGATCAAGGAAGACCTCTTGAGTGATGAAATGGTCTCCCCTCGCTACCTACTTCGGCGTCGAT
>NZ_PKUB01000011.1 GCF_002868845.1 Desulfuromonas sp. | reverse complement strand
ACCCTGACCCCAGTGCTCATGACACAGGCTTTCGAAAAGGGCTGACCTCGCTGACAACCCTTAAAAGGTAGCAGGGTTGTCAAGATACAAGGCCTTCAATACTGCAAAAACCTTGAAAAACAGGGACACTCCCCATTTCCCCTTCGGGGTGTTCCCTGAGAGTTCATGCAATTACGTAATTAAGGGATGGAAACGACAAAAACAAGACTGGATTTATTTTATAATCTGCGGTAATAAAATGGGCAGGTTTTCACCCCGATTTTAAATTCGAGATTATCTAAACGAGAAAAAACATGAACCGTCCGATTGCAATACTGCTGATAGTCCTAATAATCGTTGGTTTGCTGTTCAGTACATTCGCTCTTTTCCAGGGAAAATTCACTGAAGCCCTTTTCGTATATCCTTTGCTGATCATTGCTTATCTTTTTTCGCGAAAGGGTAAAAGGTAGGGGGTGCAGAGGGGACGTTCTTGAAATTTGTACTTTTGGAAGAAACAGGGTGTTCGGGGGACACAATACAGATTTTAATGTTGGAACCTACAGGGAGCGTTTTTAATTTACATACCAGCCCCTAACGCTACTCCCCAAACCAACACAACGGAATATCGAAAGGCCGCCGGCGCTGATGCCGGCGGCCTTTTCGTTTTCAACTACCGCAAGGACGGCAGCGGCGAAACCGCAACAAGGGACTTGGCCTTTCGGCCCCGGGGGGATAGACTTGGCGCATCACATCACAAGGAGGCTTAAGCGATGGAATACAAGATGATCCACTCCTGCATCCGGGTCATGGACCTGGAGAAATCCGAAAAGTTCTACCAGGAGGCCTTCGGGTTCGAAATCGCCCGGCGGCTCGATTTTCCCGAGCACAAGTTCACCCTCTCCTACCTGAGGGCCCCGGGGGGCGGCTTCGAGCTGGAACTGACCTGGAACCACGACCAGGAAAAACCCTACGAAATGGGCAACGGCTATTCCCACCTGGCCGTCGGCGTCAAGGACCTCGAAGGCTCCCACCGGCGTCACCAGGAGATGGGCCTCGACCCCAAGCCCCTCAAGGGGCTGGCCGGCGGGGAGGCCCGGTTCTACTTCCTGGCCGATCCCGACGGGTACATGGTCGAGGTCGTGAGGACATGACGAGACGACCCTCCCGTGAAATTCTCACAAGAGAATCAGGACTGATGCAAAGAGGCGCCGGATTGTTCCCGGCGCCTCTTCGTTTTCCTCTCGTCCCTCTGCCGTTGGAATCCGAAACCGGTTCAGGATGGCCTGCATCGCGTAGCGCTAGAAAATCTCGACGAATTCCTTGGGGGCGAAGTTGGTCTCCATGGTCCAGCAATTGGCCACTCCCCGGGCGAGCCGGTAGACGGACAACGCGCCCCAGCCCGCCTGGTCGACCATCGGCCTGAGGAAGGCGAATTTCTCCACGATCTCCTCCTTCAGCCCCTGCTCCGCCATCTCTTCCACCTCCCCCTCGATTCGCACCTGGACGTTGCTCTCCGGGTCGAAGAAGCACAATTCCACCTGCGGATTGTTTTGCAACTGGCGGTTCATGTCCTTGAGCCTGCCGGTGCAGAAGAAGAGTCCCCTCCCGTCGTTGATGGCGGTCATGATGCTGCGTACGCGGGGAGCGCCCCCCTCGACGGTGGCGAGCTGGAAGACGGGGTGCTGGCGGGTGAAATCGAGAATTTCCTCTCTGGTCATGGTGATCCCTCCATGGCGTATAGGGGCTGTGTCGCGAAGTCGGGACGAACGAGGCCGTAAGGCATATTATCGTATCCCTTGCAGGGACTCTACAAAATCCCGGGAAAGAACAAGGCCGAAGCCGACGGGAAAGAGGGCAAGGAAAGGGAGGGCGATCCAGGTCTCTCGTTGCCAGGCGAAGAGCAGGGGGAGCAGGAGGTAGGCCAGCAGGGCGCCGTTGAGCAGGATGTAGGACAGGGCCTTTTGCCGGTAGAGGGCCGCGAGGCCGGGGAGGGTTCCTCGTCCTGTGAGGCCGAACTTGGGGGTTCGCTCGAAAACGCCTCCCCGGCGGAAGGTCCCCTGAAGGACCGCCAGGGCGAGGCTGGGGGCGAGGCCCAGGGTCAGGACGGGGAGGAGGGGGAGCCAGAGCAGCCCCTTGCGCCCCTCCTGGGCCAGGGCGTGGTGGGCGAAGTAGAGGAGGATGGCGCCGGTCGCTCCGAGAAAGAGGGGGAGGTCGAGGCGCAGCAGCTCGTAGGGGCCGACCCCGGTGCGCCAGAGGAGGGTGGGGTAGAGGGTCAGGGTGACGGCGGCGCCCAGGAGCCATCCGAAGTTGGCCAACAGGTGGGCGGCCGCCTCGAGCTTGACGGCCGGCGGTTGAGACGAGAAGAGGATGCGGGGCAGGATCTTCCGCGCCGTCTGGACAGATCCCTTGGCCCAGCGCTGTTGCTGGCTGCGGAAGGCGGCAAGGGTCACGGGCAGCTCCGAAGGGACGACCACGTCGTCCCGGTAGACGAATCGCCAGCCGGCCAGTTGGGCGCGGTAGCTCAGGTCCAGGTCCTCGGTGACCGTGTCCGCCTGCCACCCGCCTGCCTCCTCGATGGCCCGGCGGCGCCAGATCCCCGCCGTGCCGTTGAAATTGAAAAAGAGCCCGCGCCGGAATCGCACCTGGTGCTCGATGCGGAAGTGAGGCCCAAGGAGGAGGGCCTGGATGCGGGTCAGCCAGGAGTGACCGGCGTTGAGAAAGCCCCAGCGGGCCTGGACCATGCCGACTTCGGGATCACTGAAATGGGAGACGGTCCGGCGCAGAAAGTCCGCCGGGGGGACGAAGTCGGCGTCGAAGACGGCCACCAGTTCGCTATCGGTTTTGGCGAGGCCGTGGGCCAGGGCTCCCGCCTTGAATCCCTCGCGGCCGGCGCGGCGGAAGACTCTGATGTCGACCCCCCGCCGCTTCCAGTGAAAGGCCCGCTCGTCAACGATCTGGCCGGTGTCGTCGCCGGAGTCGTCCAGAACCTGAATCTCCAACCTGTCTTTCGGCCAGTCGAGTTTCGCCGCGGCATCGACCAGGCGCCCGGCAACGAATCGTTCGTTGTAAAGGGGGAGCTGCACCGTGACCCGGGGAACGTCATCGCCTTGCAGGGCCCCCGGGGGGGACAGAGGGGTGCGGCGAAGGCGGCGCAAGCAGGCCAGGAGCCAGAGCCGGTGCAGGCCGTAGAGGGCCAGGCTCCCGAGGGCCAGGAAATGGGCGGTGGCCATAAATTGTGGGCTGAGGGATAGCATGGCGCATATCTTTAGCATAATGTTCGGTTCAGGGTCCAGAATATATTCCATTGTGATTTCGCATTGATATGGGTTTTGTTATCGAATAATTCTATTGGACTTAAAGGATCTTCTGGGATAGAAAGGGCGCACATTGAAACGGCTTCTCCGATGTTGACGCGTTCGTTGACTCGGGGGATCTCAGTCGTGGCAGATGCTGTTCAGGAAGATTCCTGGATAAACGGATTTAGAGAAAGGACGTGCCGTGAGACATGCAATTTATGTCAGCTTGTTTTGCCTGCTATTCTTGTCGCTGGCCGGCAACTGTTTTGCCGGCGCCTGGACCCTGGAGCGAGGCAAGGCCTACAACCGGTTTGCCGTGAACTACTTTTTTGCCGACGAAGAATTCGATGGGGATGGCAATGGGAAGGCCCTGAACTTCAATGGCGAATTCACCGAAGTCAACGGCAACTACTACGTTGAGTACGGAGTCTTCAATCGTCTTACGGCCATTGCTTCCCTTTACTATAAGGACATCGAACAGGAAGACAACGCGGTCATCAAGAGTACCAAGGGCATCGGGGATGTCGAACTGGGCCTGAAGTACGGGGTGGCCAATTGGTCCGGGGGGGCGGTCGCCGCCCAGGGACTGGTTAAAATTCCGGGGGCCTACGATGAGAGCCCGGAAGGCGGGACGGGGGTGCCCCTGGGTAACGGCCAATACGACGGCGAACTCCGGCTGCTGTACGGCCAGTCGCTGTGGGCCCTTTTTCCCGGCTACTGCGGCGTTGAAATCGGCTACCGCTGGCGGGCTGAGGCCCCGGCCGATGAACTGCGCTACCTGGTCGAGGTCGGGACCGATTTTTCCAAGTCTCTGTACGGGCGGGCCAAACTCGACGGGATCAAGGGGATGAACAACGGCGGCGGATTCAGCAGCAATCGCAACAATCCGAACGAGTTTGACTTGGTCAAACTCTATCTGGCCACCGGCTTCAAGGTGACCCCCCGGTGGAGCCTGGAAGCCGGCTACGCTCCGGCCATTTCCGGAGAATCAGCCCTGGACGGAACGACCTACACCCTGGCGCTCACCTATCAGCCCTAGGTGGCTGTCCAGTGCAACTGGGGCGCCTACTTTCTCAGAGACCGATAACAAGATTTAACGCAAAGACGCAAAGGGGCACGGCAAGGCGCAAAGAAATGATTTGACCTAATAGAATCGAATTTTTCCAGGTCTGCCCCTCTCTGCTTCTCAGCGTCTCTGCGTTAAAGAACGACAGCTTTCCGGTCGCTTTCGATCTTGGCGGGACAAGATGCATTCAGGAAAAAACATCGCCCTGCTGATACCCGCCCGCAACGAGGCCCTCTCTCTGCCTGCGGTGCTGGCGGCCGTCCCGGCCTGGACCGACCGGGTGATGGTGGTCGACAACGGCTCCGACGACGGGACGGCGGCGGTGGCCCGCCGGTTCGGTGCAGAAGTGGTAGCCGAGCCGGTTCCGGGTTACGGCCAGGCGTGTCTGGCCGGATTGGCGGCCTTGCGGGAAAATCCCCCCGATATCTTGGTCTTTGCCGACGCCGACGGCAGCGACGACCTCGCGACTCTGGAAGGCCTCCTCCGGCCCCTCGTTTCGGGGCGGGCCGACTTCGCCCTGGCCAACCGGGTCCCCACCGAAATCCGCGCCCTGACTCCCCAGCAGCGTTTCGGCAACTGGCTGGCGACCCGGCTGATCCGCCTGGTCTGGGGCTACGGATACGGGGATCTCGGTCCCATGCGAGCCATGAATTGGGCGGACCTGGAGCGCCTGCATATGCGGGATCGCGACTTCGGCTGGACGGTGGAGATGCAGATCAAGGCCGTGCAGCGAAGGCTGCGGATCCGGCAAATCCCCTCTCCCTACCGCCCCAGGGTGGCGGGGCGCTCCCAGATCAGCGGGACCGTCAGGGGGGTGGTCAGCGCCGGTTTCAAGATTCTCTGGGTCATCGGCCGCGAGGCCTGCCAGGAGAAAAAAGGGCAGGCGGTCCTTCTCTGGCGGCGCTGGAACTCGGTCTCCCGCTAAAACCTGCGAAGAACATTAGCTTTTCAACGCAGAGGCCCCGAGATGCAGAGAAAGGCGCAAAGACCAAAACATCGATTTGGATATGCACCTGAATCCAGGGACAACGAACGAAAATGACGATTGGGGGCAACACCAAATCTGCCCACGTAAAGCCGACAAGACGCCAAGAAGGTCTAAAAAATCGGGTCCCAATGGTTTTTTAATTGCGGCTTTGCGGCTTGAGTGAGCGAATGCGAACGGGCGTGAGAAAGGACTTCAGGGTGTTTGTCCTTGATGGTTTTTTCTCCTGTTCCCTCTGCGAAGGGCAAGGGCAACCACCGGGGCGGCGAAGATCAGCAGAGCCCAGAGGTCGCTTTCGATCCACTCCCCGAGGATGGCGTAGGGAGCAAGCACCCGGTAGGCGAGCAGCACGGCCCAGGACAGAATGATTCCTGCCGGCTCCGCGGCAAAGGGGAGGAGCGCCGCCAAGTAGAGGGCGTACCAGGGGTGCAGGGTGGGGGTGAGGAGCAGAAAGGCCAGGGTGACGGCGTACAGGGTCTTGAATGGCGCCCGGGCCTCTGCCGGGCGTTTCCGGAGCCGCCCATGGGCCAGGAACCAGACCCCCCCGAAGAGCAGGGCGATGATCAGTCTGGCGACCAGCCCCGAGCCGGATAGGGCGGACAGGGTGCGGTAGACGAAACCCGAAAACTCCCAGTGCCGGGCGTAGGCTTCCAATGTTCCCAGGGCGTTGAGCATCTCGGGCCAGAAGGGGAGGCAGAGCAGACCTCCTGCCGCGAAGAGGCCGAGCAAGAATGAAGCCCTGTCCTTTTTCCCTGCAAAAAGGAGTGCGGCCGGGAGAAAGACAAGGGGAAAGAGCTTGGAAAGGATCGCTCCGGCAAAGCTTGCCCCGGCGGCGAGGCTCGCGAGTCCCGGGCGGGATGACAGCCGGCGGGGAGGGGCCGCGAGGAGGGTGAGGGCGAGGAGCAAAAAGAAGACCCCCGCCCCGTCGATGTGCCCCGACCCGGCGATCTCCAGGACCGGCAGAGGGTGCCAGGCGTAGAGGGCTCCCCATGCAAGGTTTCTTCCCCGCGCGGCGAGCAGGCGCAGGATCAGGGCGCAGCTTGCTAGGTCGAGGGCGACGAGCAACCCCTTCAGGCCAAGGACCTTTCCCCCCAGGGACGCACCCGCGGCAAAGACCGCCTGGGCCGCCGGGGGGTAGACGGTCACCAACGAGGGGTGATTGACCCGGGACGCCAACTGCCGCAGGGCATCGCTTGCGGGGAGCACCCGGTCGGGGGCCGCCACGTAGGGGTTGACTCCCTGCAGGGTGTGGAGCCCGTCCCAGAGATAGCGGAAGATATCGTCGGAGAGTTCCGGCGGCCGCAGGACGAAGAAGAGTCGAAAGAGCAGGGCCGGCAGGAGGATGATGGCGGGGGACCATTTGACGAGCCCCCCCTCGCCGGCCCTGCAGGCCCAGGCCAGCAGCACGGTGATTAAGGCCGTTGCCCCGAGCAGTTCGGGGATGGCCAGGCGCAGGTCGGGCAGCAGGGCCAGAAAACCGTAGGAGGTTGCGATGAGAAAAGGAACACCCCAGGTCACCAGGTTCTTTTGCAAGGGCATTGTTTCAACCGTCCTCCTGCTTCTGGGGCTGGCCTGTCTGTCGTTGCCGACCGAGGCTTCGGCTTCGGAGGACGACCTGGGGCTTATCGAGCCGGGCGATCTGGCGATGAAGTCGGCGGGCTGGGCGATCCTCGACGGCAGGCCCCGGGCCGAGTGGACCAAGGGGCGACTGCCGGGGGCCCACTCCTTCAGCTGGGAGGACTATACCAGAACCGACCGCGAGGGGGTACCCTATCGCATTTGGCATCCCCACGAGCTGGCGAAGGTGCTGGGAGAGATGGGTATCGACGAGAAGACTCCGGTCGTCGTCTACGGCGATGCCGACACCAGCTGGGGGGGCGAGGGGTGGGCCGTCTGGACCCTCGCCTGGCTCGGCCACAGGGGACCGGTGCGCCTTCTGGACGGTGGCGTCCAGGGGTGGAAGGCCGCAGGGCTTTCCCTCGAGGAGGGCTCCGGGGGCGATGCGCGGCCGGCGGCGACCTACCGCGTCACGCTCCGGGAGGACCTCAATATCTCCACCGCGGATCTGGAAAAGGGTTTGGACGGGGTCACCCTGATCGACACCCGCTCGTACTGGGAGTGGTTCAAGGGACACCTCCCCGGTGCGGTTCATATCCCCTGGACCGATCTCTTCACCGGCAAAGAGAACCGTCCCCTCTCCCCGCGGGCCTACCGGGCGCTCCTTGCGGAAAAAGGGGTTCCGACGGGCCGTCCAGCGGTCTTCTACTGCACCGGCGGCATCCGCTCCGGGTACGGCTGGACCGTCCATCGCCTGTCGGGGCTGGAAGGGGGGCGGAACTACGAGGGGAGCACCGAGGCGTGGGAGCGGCTCTCGTCCGATCGATGAAATGGCTTGTGCTCCTCGTCATCCTCGGGTTTTTTGCGGTTGCAGGGCCGGCGCAGGCAGGGGAGAGACGCCTGAGTCTGCTCCAGAAGGACCCGGCCTCCTGGCAGGCGGTTTCCGGCGGGGCGCGGGGAAGGCTGATCTTCGACGAAGCGGAGGGCGGGTTTGTGCTGAATGCCCATCGGCTGCTCCCGGCCACAGACTATGCCCTCGTCCGATATGCCGGCCGGCCGCCCTGGGGCCACATCCTGGCTCGGGGCGTTAGCGATGGCCAGGGAAGGCTGCGCCTTTCGGGGTTCTGGGCCGAGTGGAGCAAAAAAATATGGCTCGTGCTCGGGGCCGACGTCGCAGGCCATGCCGGGGATTCTGGACCCGCAGGGCTTGATCGTCTCAAGGGGTGGAACCCCCGAGCCTATCTCTTCGAGGAGGAGGGCCTTTGAGAGGGGCGCACGGTTTTGACTATCGAAAAAGCTGATATTTATAAAAGAAAGTATCTATATTTTGTATTGGTATTTAATGTGTTGAAATGGCAAACTGGCTCTGCTTTTTACCGATATCTCTCTACAGGAGGCTGGTGTATGAAACGGAGTGGCAGGTTTTTGGTCTTTTTTGTGGTGGCCGCGTTTTTGTCCCTTGGGCTGGGGGGGTGCGGCAGTTCCAGCAGCAGCAAAGCCCCGGTGACCGACGAGGACACCCCGGTCATTGAAAACCCGACAGCGGACCAGACCGGGGATACTTCTCTCTTCCCCAATGCGCAATTGCTCGCGTCGGCCGAAGACCTGCTGGAAGGTGCCGCCGGTGGTGTCGCCACCCTGGCGGAGAGCAGCGACCCGATCATCATCGATACCCGCTCCGCCGATGCTTATGCCGCCGGGCACATTCCGGGCGCTATCAACGCGGAGTGGGGCATTTTTGCCCTCTGGAGCGATCCCCCGGAAAAGGCGACTCTCAAGCCTGTCGCCGACTTGGAGGCGCAGCTCGGCGGTTTGGGCCTGACCACGGACGCCAGGATCGTCATCTACGACGACACCGTCAGCTCCTGGGGGTCGGCCGGGCGTATTTTCTGGATGCTCGAGTTCCTGGGTTGCACCAATGTGCAGATTCTCAACGGCGGCTGGGACAAGTGGGAGGCCGACGGCCTTCCGACCGAAATGGCAGCCAACGTTTTGGAGCCTGCCGTCTTCACCGCCGCGCTTAAACCGGCGGTTAATCCGGACAAGGAATATATCAACAGCCGCCTCGGAGACGCCGATTTCGTCACGGTCGATACCCGCACCGACGACGAGTACAACGGTTGGACCCTCTACGGCGAGGCTCGCGGGGGGCATATCTCCGGTGCCGTCCAGCTTCCTTACGAATGGTATTACAACGACGACAACACCGTTCTCGGTTACGCCGACCTCACGGCACTCTTTGAATCCCGCGGCATCACCGCCGACAAGGAGGTGGTCGCCTACTGCACCGCCGGCATTCGCAGCGGCTTCTTCTACTTCCTGGGGCGCCTGATGGGCTACGAGCGGGTGGCCAACTACGACGCCTCCATGTGGGACTGGGCGGCGGCCGACGCGGCGACCTACCCCATGGACAAGATGGAAAAGTATGCGGAGCTGGTCCACCCCGGCTGGGTCAAGGGGCTGATCGATTATCATGCCCCCGGAAGCACGGCCGACGCCCCCGCAGACTACCCCTACGAGCGGGATCGCAAATACCTTATTTTCGAAACCCAGTGGGGCAGCTTCGAGGACATGGCCCAGGGGTGGGCGGACGACTCCTACCTGAAGGGGCACATTCCCGGGGCCATCCACTCCAACTCCGACACCTACGAGAACGGCTACCCCCGCTGGTTCATGCTCCCCGACGAGGAACTCCGGGCCGCCGTCGGCAGCATGGGGATCACGGCCGACACCACGGTGGTCGTCTACAGCGGCAGCCCCATCTTCGCCGCCCGCCTCTGGTGGATCCTCAAGTACGCAGGGGTCGAGGACGTGCGGTTGTTGAACGGCGGCTACGAGGCCTGGACGTCCGCCGGATTCGACGGGGAGACGACCATCAACGAGCCGGTTCCGGCAACCTTCGCCGGCACGGTTCACCCGGAATATCTCGCAACCACCGATGATGCGGCTGCCCGCTACGATGCCGGGGATACGATTTTCGCCGACGTCCGATCTTATGAGGAATATGCCGGGGAGGTGAGCGGCTACGGCTATGTCGCCAACAAGGGGCGCATCCCCGGGGCGGTTTACGCCTTTAATGCCGACAATCCTGACCGGGAATACCTGGATGACGACGGAACGCTTCGGAGCTTCTCCGAGGTCCGCGACATGTGGCGGGGGCTGGGGATCGCACCGGCGGCTGCCGACGATACCTTCGACAAGGAGGTGGTTTTCTACTGCGGCAGCGGCTACCGATCGAGCCTGAGCTTTCTCTACGCTTACCTGATGGGGTATGAAAACGTTCGCAACTATTCGGACGGCTGGGAAGGGTGGAGCACGAACTACATCGAGGACCCCTCATATGTGGCCGACCCCGACCTGCCGGGAAGCACCGACGGCTGGATTCAGGCCCCCTCCGGCCGGTCCGTCGCCTACGGGGTTCATCCCGAATGGGACGCCGACTCTTATGAGAATGTCAGCCGCCTGGTCGATGCCAGGTGGACCAAGGAAGTCCTCCTTGAAAACGACAATTTCGGCAAGCCCTATGTCATCGCAGAGGTGAATTGGGGCCCTGCCGGCGACTCCTACAACAACGGTCATATCCCCGGCGCCATTCACGTCAACACCGACGAGATCGAATACGACTGCTTCAATGCCCGCAACGACTGGCCGGTGGATGCCGGCGAACCGGCCTGCTGGGACCGCAGCACCACCGTGGAAGAGGACGCCGCCAAGGGGCTCGGCCCCGACGATTCCCTGCCGCGGAACTGGTGGAATATCTATCCAGACCAGTACCTGCTGCCCGGGATCGCCTACATGGGGATCGACAAGGACACAACCGTGGTGGTCTATGGCCCCGACGCCTCGGCCGTTGCCCGCCTGGTCTGGACACTGATCTATGCCGGCGTGGACGATGTCCGGTTCATGGAGGGCGGTTACGATGCCTGGGTGAGCGCCGGTTATGAGGGATCGACGGAGGCGGTTGCCCGGACCCCGGTGAGCGATTTCGGCGCTTCGGCGGCCCTGCATCCGGAATACAAGGTCGACATCTCTCATGTTCGTGATGTCGTAAACGGGGTCGTCACCGGTGCCCTGATGGTCGATATCCGCTCCGAAGATGAATATGCAGGCGCCAGCGCCCCCTACGGCTACATCCCCACCGACGGCCGCATTCCCGGCGCGGTCTGGGGCAAGGCCGGCAGCGGCCCCTGGAGCATGGAAGACTACGTCAACGCCGACAACACCCTCAAGGCCCCTGCCGATATCGAAGCCTTCTGGGCGGATCAGGGCATCACGGCCGACAAACACCTGAGCTTCTACTGCGGCACCGCCTGGCGCTCGAGCCTGGCCTGGTTCTACGGCTACATGATGGGCTACCCGCAGGTCAGCAACTTCGACAGTTCCTGGTTCGAGTGGAGCATGGGCGAAGGCTCTTCCTACGCCGGGGCTGACCCGGTCCTCAACCCGACCGTGGACGACGAGCCGGACCTTCCCTGAACCAGCAATAGTCACCGATAACGCAAAAAAGGCCGCCTTTACGGGCGGCCTTTTTTGCGTTCAGGAGAGGTGTCCCAGGGACCTCAGGCGGCCTTGTCCCAGGAAAGGGCTCCGGCGGGGCAGGTTGTTTCGCAGGAGGAGCACTTGAGGCAGTCCCGGTGAGGGATCTGGCCCGCCTCCTTGTGCTCGGCGATGGAAAGCCCCATGGGGCAGTTCTTTTCGCAGATGCGGCAGGACTTGCAGCCGGCGTCGATCCGGAGGGGATCCTTGTGGCCCCCAAGGGCGTTCTGCATCGTCCCCACCGGACAGAAAGAGCACCAGGTGCGCGGGCGGTATGCAAGGCCAAGAACCACGCCGAGGCCGGTTGTGATGGCGCATATGGACCAGAAGACGCTTCCCCAGTGACTGAGGCTGCCGGGGTCCTGAAGGATGCGCCAGGTCATGAAGCCCATCATGGCTGCCAGGGCAGACCAGCGGAATCCCATGCTTTGCAGGAAGGGGGGCACGGGCTTTGAGCTCCCGACAAGGTTGAAGTAGGTGTCGAAGAAGCTGCCGCGGGGGCAGATGTTCCCGCATACGAAACGGCCCCTGAACAGCCCGCCGACAATGCCCGTGGCCATGGCTGCCGGGACGGCAAAACCGAGCAGGGGATATTTCCAACCCAGGGCGATGACGGTCACCATCACCAGGGCCAAAAGCCATTTGTGAAGTGCTCTGCCGGAGTGGCCGGGGTGGAATTGTATCGAGGCTGAAGAAGTGGTCATGTTTCACGGACTCCTTGTATGGGGCCTGTCAGTGGCTTGATAAAACTGAATATATAGAAAAATGAATATTGTGTCAAGTTGGTTTTGTTTAGTGGGGCAGGACTCAGGAAGAACCCAGACCGATTCACGTCCGGGGATCGATGGGGGGATAAACATCTTTCCTGCAGGTGCGTCCGTTTCGTAAACATTCCCCCTTATGTTCAAAGCCAATAGGGGGACTTTGCATCTAATTCCGGACTCTTAACGGGCTCCGAATGTCTCCCTGGGATCGGCCGCGTCCCCACGGGGCGCCTGTCCACCACCCCACGGATAATGATCCCTGTCGTATAAATGCGACATCTCCGAGAAGTCGCGCGGTAAGGTCCTCCGCCCACGAACTCTCCCGGAAACAGGGCTCCCAGGCAGGGCAAATCGAGGCGAAATCGGACAATAGAACTTTTGGTTGTTCGTGTTGTCTGTCATCTGCGTCACCGACGGATGGGCCTTTCTGTCTTTTAGCGTGAGTGTGTGCCTTCTTTTGTCGCCAAAAGGAAACAGGTCTATCCAACCAAGGTATGGAACACGCATGGTCCGTGGCCTAGAGGGAGGGTTTCCCCTTGTGGAATGGCCAGTTATGCAAACTGGACACGGATTTTGCACAAGGGAAAAGACATCCTCCTTTATCGGGAGGCGGGGTAAGGGATTCGCAGAGAAAGAGGGCGAACTCTCGGGATGTCCCAAGATTTGAAACTCTGCCTTTTTGTTTGACCCGGAAGTCAACAAGCAGTAGGGGAGGGAGGGGGGCAAATGAATATCGACAAATCTTCATATGCTTTGAACGATCTTGAATCACCTTTGATGAATGGAACGGTTCCATTTAAGTCTTTGAAATGTTTGTTTTTGAAAGCCGGCAACATGATCCAAATTTTTTTGTTGTATGAGAAAGGATTCGAAGAGTAGTGAAAATTTATTAGCAGTCGCTGTTTGGGGAACTAGCGAATAGCCGGGTAAACGACTGTAAAAATGCACAGTCGGCAAAGGATTATTCGTTAGTCAGAAGATGCGTATGTGGCCCTTTTGTAAAACGGTAATGGTTGCTACCATTTAAGCGCAAGAAAAAGTTTATGGTCAAAAATAATGACAGTAGGTGATCAAGGTTAATAAAATCGAAAAAAGCTTGGCACGCAAAATGCTCTATCAGGAAGACATCTAACCAAAGAGATCTCAAAGAAGATTGTGGACATGTAATAAACGTATTGATTGTGTTTGAATAATTATCAACTTCAAAGCATTGTTTGATTTAAAGATCACCAAGAAAGAAAGGATGATGAGTGGAACCTTGACTGTCTAATTTATCGTAAAGGTAAGCCTCGGAAAAAGGCGAACCCAGAGAAATCTGGGGGTGCAAAGCCACGGGTCCATAACATGGATGGCCGGGTTGCCGAAGAGGTTAACGCATGCTGTACGGTTCCCTCCGTCAATAGTAGCAAATGCGTTCATCTTCGGCCAAAAAGATGGACGCATTTTTTGTGTCTTAAGTTTGATCTTGTTGGCCTTTTAAGGATTTAAAAACATGGAAAACAAAATAGTCAAAACACAACTCGGAAAAAAACACTCTGGAGGTAGTCGCATGGATTATCAACCCCCCCTTCGTTCCCGCGGGCAAATGATATTTTCCCTTCTGATCTGCCTGGGGGTCTTCCTGGCTTTTTCCACCCAAGTCTCAGCAGCGCCGCTCAAAGTCAATTCCGGGGACTTTATCTCCGTTGCGGCCAAAGAGGTTTCCCCGGGCCAGGTCGATCTTGACTGGGTCTTCAGCCTCAGCGATTCGGCGAGTGGGTATTCCATCGAGCGCAGCCAGAGCCCGAACAGCGGATTCGCCGAGGTCATGAGAACCGAAGGAGTTCTCTGCCGTTGCAGTGATGCGAATCTCTCCGAAGGGCAGACCTACTTCTATCGGGTGCGGGCCTATCAAAAACGGTGGAAAAGGGTTATTTATTCCCCTTATTCCGAAACATTCAGTGTCACGACCGAAATCAGCAGTGAGCCCATTCCCGAGGTGTCCGTCCCCGGATCCTTCGAGTTCTCGGCC
>NZ_PKUB01000010.1 GCF_002868845.1 Desulfuromonas sp. | reverse complement strand
ATATTGGTTGAAGTGCCATAAGGCTACCAGCGGAGAGGGATGCCTGTCAATCGGTATCGAGGGCACTCCGGAGGAGTTTTTGACCTGACCCGGAGAGGCGCTAAACTCTACGAAGAGGGGGCCGGGAGTCCCGACCGGCCTCACAGCGACTGGTCCGAGGGGGGAGCAATGAGACGCGACACGAGAATGCAGAGGTTCGTTCGGGACATCTTCGTCCACACCCCTTTCGTGAAGATGCTCCTCCTCCTGATCGTCCTCTGGCTCCTCTTCTCGGCGGGGCTCTTCCTGGCGGAGCGCGGGGCCCCGGGGACGACGATCAGGTCCTGCGGCAACGCCCTCTACTGGGGGATCGCCGCCTTCTCGACCGCCGGGATCGCCGACACGCCCCTTGCCGGCCTCTCCCAGCTCATTGGCGGGGCCTGGATCGTCCTCGGGTCGTCGATCTTCTTCGGGACCATCGTCGCCACCATCACGACCTACTTCATGCGCCCCCTGCAGCGGCCCGACCGGCAGATCGTCGAAACCATCGAGTACAACCTCGAGCAGCTCGACGACATCTCCATCGAGGAGCTCGACCTGCTCAAGGAGACGACCGACACCCTGATCCTCCACGTGGAGCACTTGAAGTCGAAGCGGCTCTCCGACAGGGACGAGCCGGAGGGGTAAGGGAGGGCGGCGCGCAACGAAAGAGCCCCGGAGGTCGAGGTCGGGGTCAGGCCTTGGTCGAGGTCGGGGTCAGGCCTTTAAAGATGGGATTTGACTTTTCCAATCCTTGCATCGAAAACCCCCGGACCATTTTGGGGGCTGTCTGCAAGGCTAGCCACCACGAAAAACAGGCTCACAAAGCAAGAGCCCCAGGTCGCTGAGACCTGGGGCTCTTGCTTTTTTCTTCGCGGGTTATTCCACCGAAACCGAGTCTTCGGTAGATCCAAGCGCGCAGAAATACTCGTAACAATCGGCAAGCGACAAACGGTGACCTATATCAAGAAGGGGCACTAAATTGTTGGCGTTGACAAGGGGTCTCGACCTGATAATGTTCTCTTGCTGGGCTATAAATTATTGGTTTTGTTGCTGTTTTGCAACTAGGGGTGGTCTTTTGAGGGGTGTGCTTCCGCTGAAAGAAGGATCCTCCTGTCAATCAATCTAAGGAAAGGAAAAGACCGATGAGAGACACGCGAAAAATGGGAATGCGAACCCTTTTCATGATGGCGCTGGCGATCACTGCCCTGGTCTTTGGCTCCATCTCGCCGGCCAGTGCTGGGGAGAAGAAAATCGACCTGGCACTATGCGCGCCCACCCAGGTTTTCACCATTGACATCGACAATCCTTACATCCTGTATTCCCCGGTTGGGCGACAGTGGAGACTGGTCGGCGAAGAGGACGACGAAATAATCATCGTGCGAATTACCGTCCTCGATGAGACCGAGACGCTCTATCCGGGGACCTTCAATGTGCTGACGCGGGTGGTCGAGGAACTAGAAGCCGTCGACGAGAACGAGGACGGTTTCATCCAGAACGATGAAGTCATCGAACAGTCGTTCAACTACTATGCGCAGAGGACCGCGGACGACACCCTCTGCTATTTCGGGGAAGAAGTATGGGAGCCGGCCGAGGAAGAAGTATTCGCACTCTTTGACAACGGCGATGAGCCTGTCCCCGGAGAGGTCGTTGACGGTTTGGAGAGAAATGAAGAGGGCGAGTGGCGGGCCGACGAAGGCATGGCCAGCAGCCCAGGCGTATTCTTCCCCGCTTCCGACGATGCGTTGCCGGGCACCAAGTTTCAGCAGGAAAACGGTCCCCCCGACGCCTTGGATGAAATGAAGATTGTCGGCAGCGGGTCTGTGCTGCTGGAAGACGTCACGATCGACGGCGTAGCGATGGAGGACGTCACTTTCGAAGACGTGCGCAGAGGGCGCGAATTCAACCCGGTCGATGGCGACAAAGGGTATAAGACCTTTGCCCGGGGGGTGGGGATCATCCTGGACGAGGATTTCCAAATCAAAGAGACAGGCGTTCTGCCTTAGCCTGTTCCGGGCTCAATGGGCAGGGCCCGCCGGTGGGGCACTTTTGACTAGAATCTACCGTCTGCGAGGGCCGCCCTAATCGATAAAAGCAGGCATTCAAAGCAAGAGCCCCCAGGTCTTTGACCTGGGGGCTCTTGCTTTGAATGCTTCAGATTTTCCAGCATGCCGTGCCGTTAAGGAGGCGGCAGGGGGGTCAGGAAGAGGCCTGGACCTTCTCCTTGCGCGCGGTCATCACCTTGTAGGCGCAGAACTCGCCGCACATGGTGCAGGCGCCGTGCTCCTCGTCCACCCCCGATTCGGCCCGGATGCGGCGGGCCTTTTCCGGGTCGAGGGCGAGGGCGAACTGCCCCTCCCAGTCGAGTTCCTTGCGGCACTTGGCCATGGCGATGTCCTTGTCGATCGCCCCCTTGACCCCTTTGACGATGTCCCCGGCGTGGGCGGCGAGGCGGCAGGCCATTACTCCTTCGTTGACGTCCTCCACCGTCGGCAACGCCAGGTGCTCGCTGGCGGTGACGTAGCAGAGGAAGTCGGCCCCGGCCGCGGCGGCGACGGTGCCGCCGATGGCGCAGGTGATGTGGTCGTAGCCGGGGGCGATGTCGGTGACGAGGGGCCCGAGGACGTAGAAGGGGGCGCCGTGGCAGAGGCGCTTCTGCAGCTGGATGTTGGCCTCGATCTGGTTCAGCGGTACGTGCCCCGGTCCCTCGATCATGACCTGGATGCCGGCGTCCCAGGCCCGCTGGGTCAGCTCGCCGAGGATGATCAGTTCCTGGATCTGCGCCCGGTCGGTGGCGTCGGCGAGGCAGCCGGGACGGAAGCCGTCACCGAGGGAGAGGGTGGCGTCGTACGGCTTGACGATCTCCAGCAGCCGGTCGAAGTACTCGTAGAGGGGGTTCTCGGCGTCGTTGTGGGTCATCCACTCGATGGTGAAGGAGCCGCCCCGGGAGACGACCTCCATGATCCGGCCTTCCTTGTCCATGCGCTCGACGGTGGCGCGGGTGACGCCGCAGTGGACGGTGATGAAGTCGACCCCGTCCTCGAGGTGCTTGACGATGCCGTCGAAGATCTCGTCGACGGTCATGTCGACCATCGCCTTGCCCTTGCGGGTCACCGTGTCGACGGCCGCCTGGTAGAGGGGCACCGAGCCGATGCAGGCCTGGGTCTCGCGGATGATCGCGGCGCGGATCTCGTCGATGGGGCCGCCGGTGGACAGGTCCATGATGGCGTGGGCGCCGGCGGCCACCGCGACGCGGGCCTTCTCCAGCTCCTTGTCGATGCTCTTGTCGTCCTTGCTGGTGCCGATGTTGGCGTTGACCTTGGTGGAGAGGCCCTTGCCGACGGCCAGGGGGATGCCGTTGGCGCGCTTGTTGTTGTGGCAGATGATGGCGGTGCCTTCGGCGATGCGTTGGCGCAGCACTTCGGCGTCAACGCCTTCAACGGCGGCGGCCTGCTTCATCTTGTCGGTGACGGTGCCCTGGCGGGCGTATTCGAGCTGGGTCATTTGAGTTACTCCGATGGGAAAATCAAAACGTCTTGTCTCACGCAAAGCCGCAAAGACGCCAAAAAGTGCAAAAATCGACCTCAAGGAAGAGCAGCTTTGTTGTTTGCCATATTCCCAGGTTTTGAAAACCGGAAATTCCTTTACCGTGATCCCTTTGTTGGCCTGGTGCCTTCCTTTGGGGCTTTGCGTCTTGAGTGAGCAAAGCGAACGGGCGCGAGGCCGGTTTTAGGGTTGAAATCCTTTGGTTTCCGGGCGGTCGTCCCTGAGGGTATTCGCCGCCTCCCAGTGGTTGACGGGGCCGTGTCCCGAGCCGAGGGGGAGGGCGGTGCGGATCGCCTCGGTGATGAACGTCTTGGCCTTCGCCACCGCGACGGGCAGCGGCTCGCCCCCGGCGAGACAGGTGGCGACCGCCGCCGCGTAGGTGCACCCCGTCCCGTGGGTGTTGGGCGTCTCCAGGCGCGGCGCGGCGTAGCGGCGGACCCGGCCGCCTTCGAGCAGCAGGTCGACGGCTTCCCCCTCCAGGTGGCCTCCCTTGAGAAGGACGTTGCGGGCGCCCATCTCCTGCAGCCGGCGGGCGGCTTTCTCCATCCCGGCCTCGTCGGTCACCGCTATCCCGGTCAGGGCCTGCGCCTCGGGGAGGTTGGGGGTGAGGAGGTAGGTCAGGGGGAGGAGCTCTTCGAGCAGGGCGGCGATCGCCTCGTCCTGCAGCAGGGCGGCGCCCCCCTTGGCGATCATTACCGGATCGACGACGATCGGCAGGTGCCGCTCCGCGAGCGCCCTGGCCGTCGCCCGGATGATCTCGGCCGAGAGGAGCATGCCGGTCTTGACGGCGTCGGCGCCGATGTCCGAGAGGACCGTCTCGATCTGCTCGGCGACGAAGCCGGCCGGCACCGGGTGAATGCCATGGACCCCGAGGGTGTTCTGGGCGGTCAGCGCGGTGATGGCGCTCGCCCCGTAGCCCCCGAGCAGGGAAACCGTCTTCAGGTCGGCCTGGATGCCCGCCCCGCCTCCCGAGTCGGAGCCGGCCACGGTGAGGACCCGGGCCCGCCGCAGGGGGTCGATCCGGTTGAAGAGGAGGGCGATCTCCCGGGCCGCGAGGGCCGGGTCGGGGTCGGCCATGACCGCGGAGACGACCGCCACCGCGTCGGCCCCGGCGTCGATGACCTCGCAGGCCCCCTCGCGGTCGATGCCGCCGATGGCGACGATCGGCAGGGCGACCTCGCGGCGCACCTGGCGCAACCGGTCGACCCCGACGTGGACCGCGTCGTCCTTGGTGGCCGTGGGGAACATGCTCCCCAGGCCGATGTAGTTCGCTCCCTGCGCCTGGGCGGCGCGGGCCTGCTCGGCGGTGCGGGTGGAGACGCCGACGATCCCCTTCGGACCGAGGATCTCGCGGGCCGCGGCGACGGTGCCGTCCCCCTGGCCGAGGTGGACGCCGTCGGCCCCCGCCTCGCGGGCGAGCTGCGGGGAGTCGTTGACGATATAGGTCGCCCCGGACCGGCGGCAGATCTCGCCGATGCGGCGGGCCGCGGCGAGCTTCTCCGCCTCGGGGCGCCCCTTGTCCCGGTACTGGACGATGCGCGCTCCCCCGGCGATGGCCGCCCGGGTCCGCTCGGCGAGGCGGCCGTCCTCGTCGCCGTCGGTGATGATGTAGAGTCCGCTGATCATGGTTCGAGGCCTGCAAATAAAAAAAGCCGTGAGCGCAAGAGCCCACGGCAGTGTCGATACCGTCTTCCCTTACCGCTTCCCTACGCCGGCATCATCCGGATCAGGTTCCAAGGGTCGTTCCGCGTGCTGCGGAACTCTCAGTGTGATACTCCCCTAGCGGTTTTTATCGTTACCGCGAAGCGTAAAAGAATTGGGGGGTGGTGTCAAGGTTCTTGTCGTTCGGGGGCCGTTCCCGGGTCACTCCACCCAGTCGAAGGTGCGGGTGACCGCCTTTTTCCACAGGTTGTAGTTTCGGGTGCGGGCGGTGTCGTCCCCGGACGGCTGCCAAGTCTTGTCGATTCCCCAGTTCTGCCGCATCTCGTCGGTGTTCTTCCAATAGCCGACCGCCAGGCCGGCGGCGTAGGCGGCGCCGAGGGCGGTGCTCTCCGCTACCCGGGGGCGGGTCACGGGGACCCCGAGCACGTCGGCCTGGATCTGCATGAGCAGGGTGTTGGCCACCATCCCGCCGTCCACCTTGAGCGCTTTCAGCTCCACCCCGGAATCCTTCTCCATCGCGTCCGCCACCTCGCGGGTCTGGTAGGCGACCGCCTCGAGGGTCGCCCGGGCGATGTGCCCGCGGGTGACGTAGCGGGTCATGCCGACGATGGCGCCTCTAGCGTCGCCCCGCCAGTAGGGGGCGAAGAGCCCGGAGAAGGCCGGCACGAAGTAGATGCCGCCGTTGTCCTCGACCATGCGGGCCAGGTTCTCGACGTCGGCGGCGGTGTTGATCAGCCGCAGGCCGTCGCGCAGCCACTGCACCAGGGCGCCGGCGATGGCGATGGAACCCTCCAGGGCGTAGACGGTCGGATCATTGCCGAACTTGTAGCAGGGGGTGGTCAGGAGCCCGCTTTTCGAGCGGACGATCTCGGTGCCGGTGTTGAGCAGCATGAAGCAGCCGGTGCCGTAGGTGTTCTTCGCCTCGCCCGGGCTGAAACAGGCCTGGCCGACGGTCGCCGCCTGCTGGTCGCCGAGGTCGCCGCAGACGGGGATCTCGCCGCCGAAGGGGCCGTCGGGCCTGGTCAGGCCGTAGAAATCCGGGTCGCTGGAGGGGCGGATCTCGGGAAGCATCGACCGGGGGACCCCCATGGCTTCGAGGATCTCGTCATCCCAGCAGGTGCCGTCCAGGTCCATCAGCATGGTCCGCGAGGCGTTGGTGACGTCGGTGACGTGAGCGCCGCCGTTGATGCCGCCGGTCAGCTTCCAGATGATCCAGGTGTCCATGTTGCCGAACAGGGCGTCCCCCCGCTCGGCCGCTTCGCGCAGGCCGGGGACGTTCTCGAGCAGCCAGCTGATCTTTGGGCCGGAGAAGTAGGTCGCCAGCGGCAGGCCGGTCCGGAAGCGGAAGCGGTCCTGGCCCCCCTCTTCGGCAAGCCGGTCGCAGATCTTGTCGGTGCGGGTGTCCTGCCAGACGATGGCGTTGTGGTAGGGCTGGCCGGTCTTTCTGTCCCAGGCCACCGCCGTCTCTCGCTGGTTGGTGACCCCGACCGCCGCGATGTCGGCGGCCACCAGGCCGGCTTTCTCCATCGCGCCGTGGATCACGTCCTTGGTGCGGGACCAGATTTCGACGGCGTCGTGCTCCACCCATCCCGGCTGGGGGTAGATCTGCTTGTGTTCCATCTGGCAGCTGGAGACCGTCTCGCCCGAATGGTTGAAAATCATGCAGCGGGAACTGGTCGTCCCCTGGTCGACTGCAGCTACGAATTTGGCCATGCCCGTGCCTCCTTGGTCCTTTTGGGATGGGAATCAGCTATCTGTTTATGCCCTTGATTCCAGTAACGATGAATGAGGTTGAGTGCAAAACCGAGTCCCGTGTCTCACGCAAAGCCGCTAAGGAAGGCAATAAATCGAGTCTCTATCGTTTTCTTTGCGGCTTTGCGACTTGAGTGGGCAAATGCGAACGGGCGTGAGGCCGGTTTTGATTTCGATCGATGGGCTCCTCTGCCGGAGGGCAGCTTTTGCAGCACATCTTGAGTTCAACCTGAGTGAAGTGGACAACCAGAAGCAGCTATTCAAAGAGGTCCGATCACCAGATCGTAGAAAACCGCCCCCAGGACGCCGCCGATAATCGGCCCGACCACCGGAACCCAGGCGTAGGCCCAGTCGCCGTCCCTCTTGCCGGGGATCGGCAGGACCGCGTGGGCGATGCGCGGCCCCAGGTCGCGGGCCGGGTTTATGGCGTAGCCGGTCGGCCCGCCCAGCGACAGCCCCAGGCTGAAGACCAGGATGCCGACCGCATAAGGCCCCATGCCGCCTGCGAGGCCGTTGTTGGCGTTGAAGATCCCCAGCACCCCGACCAGCAGCATGGCGGTGCCGATGATCTCGGTGAGCAGGTTGCGGCCGTAGCTGCGAATGGCCGGAGCGGTGCAGAAGACCGCCAGTTTGAGATCGGCATCCTCGGTCTTTTCCCAGTGCGCCAGGTAGGCCAGCCAGACCAGCACCGCGCCGAGGAACGCGCCGAGAAACTGGCCGGCGAAGTAGACCAGGGCCGTTGCGAAGGTGATCTTGCCGAGGGCCAGAAAGCCGACCGTGACCGCAGGGTTGATGTGGGCGCCGCTGACCCAGCCTGTGACATAGACGGCGATGGCCACGCCGAACCCCCATCCGGCGGCGATAACGATCCAGTCGGAGTTCTGCCCCTTCGATTTCTCAAGGACCACGTTGGCCACCACGCCGTCCCCCAGCAGGATCAGGATCATGGTTCCGACGAGTTCACCCAGAAAGATGTCCATGGGGTGCCTCCTAGTCGGTCAGCGCCTTCACCTCGGCGCATGCCCCGCACAGGATGTGGATCAGTGACTGGTCCCCCCAGCCGGAAACCCGCCTCACCAGGGGGATGTCGCGTTCGATCGCATGGCCGGGGCAGAGGCCCCGACCGCACACCGAACAGACGGCGACCGCTTCGCTCTTGGAATCCGCTTTTGCGCAGTTGTAGCACTCCATAAATGTCCCCCTCTTTTGTTGCCGGGTGGCGGATGGCTTTGCCTGCTTGTGCCGTCCTGTACCGTAATTGTAGTAGGTCCCCGGAATCGGTCAAACGGCCCCCTTTTCCTCGCCCCGCCTTCGGTGCCGCCGGGAGTCCTTTTCCGTGGTCATTTCCGGCCCCTTCGTCCTTCAGGAATACGCATCTGTTTTCGTTTTCGAACAATTGCCTCGGGGGGTCGGTTGGTCCCTTGACTCTCTTTCCTGTAAAGATGCGGAATCATATCGCCCCCGGGCGTTTGCCTTTCCTCTTCCGGGCAAACTCGAAAGGTGCCAGCCTGGCGTCTGTTTTTTCGCTTGCAAACATTTTGGGTCCCGTTTATCATTGAAAGTGAACATACAGGGGTGTCGATCCGAACGTTTGACATTCTGGCGGGCAAAGGCTGGCTCCTTTCAGCGAAGAGGTAAAGATGACGAGACAAGAGACACTGGCGGCCCTGAAGCAGGACGAACCTTTTGACCTTCTGGTCGTCGGCGGCGGCGCGACCGGCTGCGGCATCGCGGTCGACGCTGCGCTCCGCGGCCTCAAGGTCGCCCTGGTGGAAAAGAACGATCTCGCCGAGGTGACCAGCAGCCGCAGTACCAAACTGGTCCACGGCGGGGTGCGCTACCTCGAAAAGGCCGTTAAGCGCCTCGACAAGGCCCAGTACGATCTGGTCAGGGAGGGGCTCCACGAGCGGGGCGTCCTGCTGAAAAACGCGCCCCACCTGTCGAACCCGATCCCCTTTGTCACCCCCCTGTACAAGTGGCTCGACGTCCCCATGGTGACCATCGGCCTGAAGCTCTACGACCTCCTGGCCGGCAAGATGGGGATCGGCCACAGCCGCCTGCTGAGCCGCAAGAAAGCCCTTCAGCGTTTCCCGATGCTCCAGGCGAAGGGCCTCAAGGCGGGGGTCCTCTACTACGACGGCCAGTTCAACGACGCCCGGATGGCCGTGGCCCTCGCCATGACCGCCCGGGAACACGGCGCGGTGGTGGCCAACCACGTCGAAGTCACAGACCTCGTCAAGGAGAGCGGCCATGTCGCCGGCGCCCGACTCAAGGACAGCCTGACCGGGAGCGAATGGACGTTGCGCGCCAGGGGGGTGGTCAACGCCACCGGCCCCTTCGGCGACCGCCTGAGGCAGATGGACGACCCCGCCGCCACGCCGATCATCACCGCCAGCTCGGGGATCCACATCGTCCTCGACGAGCGCTTCGCCCCGCCCGAGACGGGGCTGATGATCCCCAAGACCGAAGATGGCCGGGTTCTCTTCGTCATCCCCTGGCAGGGGCATGCCCTGGTCGGCACCACCGACGACCCCGCGGAGATCAGCGAACATCCCCGGGCGACGGAGGACGAGGTCGATTACCTGCTGCGCCATGTCCGAAAGTATTTCGACCTCAGCGTGACCAGGGACGACATCAAGGCCACCTGGTCGGGCCTGCGCCCCCTGGTCGCCGACCCGGAGGCGGCCGATACCTCCAACCTGGTCCGCGACCACGTGATCTCCATGAGCGAGGCCGGCCTCCTCACCATCGTCGGCGGCAAGTGGACCAGTTACCGCAGGATGGCCGAGGACACCGTCGACCAGGCGGTGGCGGGGTACGGACTCGAGCCCGCCCTCGCCTGCCAGACCAACGACACCCCGGTGGCCGGCGGCGCCGGTTACCTGCCCGACGGCGGTGCCCGGCTGGTGGGGGCACACGGCCTCGCGGCCGACGTTGCCGCCAACCTGAACCGCGCCTACGGCGACCGCGCCGATGCCGTGGCAGAAGTGGCGGCCGAAGGGTTCGACTCCCGGCTCCATCCCGACCACCCCTACATCGAGGCCGAGATCGTCTACGCGGTGCGCCACGAATTCGCCGAGCGCGCCATCGACGTGCTGGCGCGGCGCCTGCCGCTGGCATTGATCGACAAGGCCGCGACCGCGGCGGTGGCCCGGCGTGTGGTGGAGATCATGGCAAAGGAACTCGGCTGGGACGAGGCCCGCGGCCAGGCCGAATACGACCTGGTGACGGAACGTCTGGCCGTCGCCTTGTAGGGCGCGTCGGGCAGGAAGAACGGAAAAACGGGCCACCTTCTCACTGGAGAGAAGGTGGCCCGTTTTTTTTGGCTGGCGGGTGCCCGTGCACGGCAGGGATAGCCCCTCCGGTTTTTTGGAGGAGCCGTTCTATATGCCGTAAATGGTGATTTGTAGGCCCCTTTTTTCCGCAGGCTCAATAGCAACGCATGAATGCATGGATGTCCCGTTTTTTCCTCTCGCGGATACCAGGGTCCCGGTATCCCCACCCCACCCTTAGACACACCATTTTGGGGCCAAAAAGGCCACTCTAAGCCAAAAAAAACAGGCCAAAAACTTAGGCGTTTTCACTAAATATCGGCAGGTTGTCTAGGTCCGTCCCCATTCAAGGCGCTGGGCGATGCGGGGAAGGGGGCCTTGCCGGTAAAAGGTGTTTACGCCGGACGAAAAAAGGCAGCACAAATGTGCTGCCGAAGAGGTGAGAACTGTAAAGAATGTAACCCCGCGGAGGAGAGGGTTTCCCCCGCGGGGTTTGGTTTGTGGCCGTGCCGGTTTAGTCCACCCAGTCGAAGGTGCGGGTGACGGCTTTCTTCCACATGCCGAAGTTTTTGACCCGGGCGGTATCGTCCTCGGCCGGCTCCCAGTTCTTGTCGACCCCCCAGTTCTGCCGCATCTCGTCGGTGTTGTTCCAGAAACCGACGGCGAGGCCGGCGGCATAGGCGGCTCCCAGGGCGGTGCTCTCGGCGACCTTGGGACGGGTGACGGTGACTCCCAGGACGTCGGCCTGGTACTGCATCAGCAATTCGTTGGCGACCATGCCGCCGTCGACCTTGAGGGCCTTGAGCTTGACCCCGGAGTCGGCCTCCATGGCGTCGAGGACCTCGCGGGTCTGGTAGGCCACCGCCTCGAGGGCGGCCCGGGCGAAGTGGCCGCGGGTGAGGTAGCGGGTCATGCCGACGATGGCGCCTCTAGCGTCGCTCTTCCAGTAGGGAGCGAAGAGACCGGAGAAGGCGGGGACGAAGTACATGCCGCCGTTGTCCTCGACCATGCGGGCCAGGTTCTCGACGTCCGCCGCGGTGTTGATCAGCCGCATCTGGTCGCGCAGCCACTGGACCGCGGCGCCGGCGATGGCGATGGAGCCTTCGAGGGCGTAGACCGTCGGCTCGTTGCCGAACTTGTAGCAGGGGGTGGTGAGCAGGCCGTTCTTGGAGTGGACGATCTCGGTGCCGGTGTTGAGGAGCATGAAGCAGCCGGTGCCGTAGGTGTTCTTGGCTTCGCCGACGCCGAAGCAGGTCTGGCCGACGGTGGCCGCCTGCTGGTCGCCGAGGTCGCCGCAGACGGGGATCTTGCCGCCGAAGGGGCCGTTCTCCTTGGTGTGGCCGTAGAGTCCCGGGTCGCTCGAGGGGCGGATCGTCGGCAGCATCTGTTTCGGGATGCCCATCAGCTCGATGATCTCGTCATCCCATGTGGTGCCGTCGAGATTCATCAGCATGGTCCGCGAGGCGTTGGTGACGTCGGTGACGTGGGCGCCGCCGTTGATGCCGCCGGTCAGCTTCCAGATGATCCAGGTGTCCATGTTGCCGAAGAGGGCGTCGCCCCTCTCGGCGGCCTCGCGCAGCCCCTCCACGTTGTCGAGGAGCCACTTGATCTTGGGGCCGGAGAAGTAGGTCGCCAGGGGGAGGCCGGTCTTGGCGCGGAAACGGTCCTGTCCCCCGTCGCCGGCGAGCAGACCACAGATGGCGTCGGTGCGGGTGTCCTGCCAGACGATGGCGTTGTGGTAGGGCTGGCCTGTTCTCCGGTCCCAGACCACCGCCGTCTCCCGCTGGTTGGTGATGCCGACGGCGGCGATGTCCGCTGCCACCAGGCCGGCCTTTTCCATCGCGGCGTGGATCACGTCCTTGGTGCGGGACCATATTTCGACGGCGTTGTGCTCGACCCACCCCGGCTGGGGGTAGATCTGCTTGTGTTCCATCTGGCAGCTCGAAACGGGTTCGCCGGCGTGGTTGAAGAGCATGCAGCGGGTGCTGGTGGTTCCCTGGTCGATGGCAGCGACGTACTTGGCCATGGTTTTTCTCCTTTGGTTCTTGTCGAAAATGCTCTGGAGGCCATAATTTTAAAGGCTTCCGAGGACTCCCTGGTACAGAAAGGCTCCGAGCACGGCGCCGATGACGGGGCCGACCACCGGGATCCAGGCGTAGCTCCAGTTCGAGTCGCGCTTGCCGGGGATGGGGAGGAGGGCGTGTGCGATGCGCGGCCCGAGGTCGCGGGCGGGATTGATGGCGTAGCCGGTCGGCCCGCCGAGGGAGAGGCCGAGGCTGAAGACCAGGATGCCGACAGCATAGGGGCCGAAGCCGCTGCCGATGCCGTTGTTGGCGTGGAAAATCCCCAGGACCCCCACCATCAGCATGGCGGTGCCGATAGCTTCGCAGAGCAGGTTGCCGAAGGTGTGGCGGATCGCCGGTCCGGTGCAGAAGACGGCCAGCTTGAGGTCGGCATCCTCTGTCTTTTCCCAGTGGGGGAGGTAGGCCAGCCAGACCAGGACGGCGCCGAGGAACGCGCCGGCGAACTGACCGGCAAAGTAGACCAGGGCGTCCGCGAGGGCGACTTTGCCCAGCGCCAGGAACCCGATCGTGACCGCCGGGTTGATGTGGGCGCCGCTGACCCAGCCGGCGACATAGACGGCAATCGCCACCCCGAAGCCCCACCCGGCGCTGATCACGATCCAGCCGGAGTTCTGCCCCTTGGATTTCTCCAGGACCACGTTGGCGACAACCCCGCCGCCCAGCAGAATCAGGATCATGGTTCCGATAAGTTCGCCCAGAAAGATGCTCATGGTGTTCTCCTTCTTTGCTGAAGCCTGGAGTGTGGCCTTGCCTTGTGCGTCGGCCCGATGATGGTGGGTTTGTCGGCGCCTTCCTCTTTCTCAGGGTGCCGGCGGGCGACAAACTAAGTTCTAAATCGAACATTATCATGGCGCATTTGTTTCATGCAACACAAATTTGATGCAAAGCGAACATTGATGCAGCGATTTTTTTGCTTTAGAAAGGAAAATGTTCATTTTTGACGGAAATGGTTGCAGGCTCGGGGAGGGGTGGGGGCTGCCCGGCCAGCGATCAAAGGTTGAAAAGCGTCTATACCCGTCCTGAATCAGGCCCTTGGGTTGGGGGGCGGACATGGGGGGACGGTCCGATCCCGGGGGAAGGCAAGTGAAACCTTGTTTTCATGTTGAAACATTTTTTGGGGCAACAGTCTGTGCATTCCTGTTCGAATATGTTAATTTGCTGCCGGTATCGTTGGGGATGGATCATTTGCGCAATGCAACATTGCTTAACCGAACGAGGGGATGATGGCGGAGAAGAAAGCGGGGAAGGGGCTCAGTCAGAGACAGAAGCAGATCGTTGAAATGGTCCGGCAGCAGGGGTTTGCCGCCGTGGAGGCTTTGGCGCAGAACTTCGACGTGACGCCCCAGACCATTCGTCGCGATATCAACGAGCTTTGCAGCCAGGGGCTGGTCCGCCGCTTCCACGGTGGGGTCGGACTCTCTTCGAGCGTCGAGAACGTCGCCTACGAGACCCGCAAGGTGCTGCTGCTCGAGGAGAAGCAGCGCATCGCCAGGCAGGTCGCCGGCCAGATCCCCGACCGGGCCTCGGTCTTTATCGACATCGGGACCTCGACCGAGGAGGTCGCCAGGGCCCTGCGGGACCACGAGGGGCTCCGCGTCATCACCAACGACCTCAATGTCGCCACCATCCTGAGCGGCAACCCGACCTGCGAGGTGATCATCGCCGGCGGGGTGGTCCGTCACCGTTACCGCGGCATCACCGGCGAGGCGACCATCGACTTCATCCGGCAGTTCAAGGTCGATTTCGGCATCCTCGGCATTTCCGCCATCGACAGTGACGGCACCCTGCTCGAATTCGACTACCACGAAGTGCGCGTCGCCCAGGCGATCATTGAAAACTCGCGGAAGGTCTTTCTGACCGCCGACCACACCAAGTTCGGCCGGAACGCCCTGGTGCGGCTCGGCCACCTGTCGCAAATCGATGCGCTCTTTACCGACCGGCAACCGCCGGAAGAGATCGCCGGGAGCCTGGCCGAGCACAATGTCGCCCTGTATGTGGCCGAAGCCGGGTTGCGCTCCCAATAAACAATCGGGAGGTGCCGCAACGACCGAAAAAGAAGAAGGGGCTGACCCGACCGGGCCCGCCCCTTCTTCTTTTCAATGCAAATTCGACCCTTCGGTCACCTTCCCTGTCATCACCGGGGATAAAACCTTTTCGTCAGCCCTTCCGCCAGAGCGCGACGATCCGGTCCGCGACCTGCTCCGGGGTCAGGCCGTCGGTGTCGATGGCGTGCTGGGCGGCGGCCTTGTACAGCGGTGTGCGCCTCTCCAGAACCTCGGTCACCTCTTCGGTGAACGTCTTGCCGGCGGTCAGGGAGGGGCGCTCCGTGTCCCCCTCGATCCGTGCGACGATCGTTTCGACGGAGGCCTTCAGCCAGAAGATGCGGGAGCTGCCCTGCAGCGCCTCGGTGTTTTCAGGCCGCTCGATGATCCCGCCCCCGGCGTCGATGACGACGTTGTCCCGCCCGGCGAATTCCCGGACCCGCTCCGACTCGATGTCGCGGAACGCCGTCCAGCCTTTCAGCTCCACGATCTCCGGAATCGACATCCCCGCCTTCTTGACGATCTCGGCATCGAGGCCGATGCAGGGCATCCCGAGCCGTGCGGCGACGAGATGCCCGGCGGCGCTCTTGCCGGTGCCGCGATATCCGATCAGTACGATGTTCATTTTTTCAGATGCTCCATGACGACGCGGCGCATGACTTCGACCGGTGCCTCCTCGCCGGTGAAGCGTTCGAACTGCAGGGCGGCCTGGTTGACGAACATCTCCACTCCGTGGATGACCTGCGCCCCCCGGGAGCGGGCCCCGGAGAGCAGTTTCGTCTCCAGGGGGGTGTAGACGATGTCGAAGAGGACCTGCTCCGGCCGGAAGAGTTCCGCCGGGACGAGGGAGGCGTCTTCGTGGGGGTGCATGCCGATCGGCGTGCAGTGGATGACGACGTCGGCGCGCTCCATCGCCGCGGCGAGGGACGCCTCGGTCAGCAGGTCCGGCGCGATCGCGGCGTCCGTCCCAGCCTGCAGGTCGGCCGCCAGCTGGCCGAGCATCGGCTCGTTGACGTCGAGGATCGCGAGCTGTGCCGGGCCGGCCTGCCGGGCGAGGGTGAAGGCGATTGCCCGCGCCGCCCCGCCCGAGCCGAGCATGAGGACGTTTTTGCCGCCCAGTTCCACCCCGGCGTCGACGAAGGCCTTCAGCGCGCCCGGCCCGTCGGTGCCGAATCCGACCAGCCTGCCCCCCTCGTTGACCACCGTGTTGATCGCGCCGATGTGGCGGTCGACCTCGGCGATCTCGTCCACATGCTTCATGACCTCGGTCTTGTGGGGGATGGTGACGCTCATGCCGCGGAAATTCCCGATTGCCCGCATCCCCGCCAGGACGCTCCCCACGTCTTCGACCGGGAAGGCCAGATAAACATAGTCGAGGCCCCGTTCCGCGAAGGCGGCGTTGTGGATGGCCGGTGAAAGGCTGTGCGCGATCGGGTTGCCGATCACGGCGCAGAGCCTGGTGCTGGTGCTGATCGATGGTGCGTTCTTCATCAAGACCTCCCTGGGGTGATTCCACCGGAGTCGGAAATGTCATCGGAAACGATCGAACGGGATTGGCCCGCGCCCCTGTCCCTTCGTTCGAGAAGCGGAACACCTACATAGCATCATCTGCCGCCTTGTTCAAGGGGGACACCGGGAGGGGATCTACTCCCATTGCCTTGTCCTCCCTGCCCGGCCATGTTAAATAACCTGTTCACCCCTTTGACCGGACAGGACCCTCATGTTTTTCTTCAAGGGCCGGCGCCGCCGGAAGCTGCGCGGCAGGCCGCTGCGGCCAGTATGGATCGAGACCCTTCGCCGCAACCTCGGCTTTTACGCCCGGCTGCCGGAGAGCGACCGCGCCGAGCTGCACGGGCACATCCGGGTCTTTTTGGACGAAAAGGAGTTCGAAGGGTGCGGCGGGCTGCAGCTGGACGACGAGATCCGCGTGACGGTCGCCGCCCAGGCCTGCGTGCTGCTGCTGCACCGCAAGACGGACTATTATCCCGAACTCCGCTCCATCCTGATCTATCCCTCCCCCTACCGGGCCTCCCGGGACGTCGCCGACGGCAGCGGGGTCGTCCACCGCCGCCAGGACGTGCGGCTCGGCGAATCGTGGTCCCACGGCACCGTCGTGCTCGCCTGGGACAGCGTGCGCCGCGGCGCCGTGAACCCGGTCGACGGGCACAACGTGGTTTTCCACGAGTTCGCCCACCAGCTCGACAGCGAGGACGGCCGCACCGACGGTGCGCCGATCCTGGCCGACCGCTCCCATTACTCCCCCTGGGCGCGGATTCTCGGCGACGAGTTCGAGCGTCTCCAGCAGCGCCGGAAGGGGGGGCGCAAGAGCCTGCTCGATCATTACGGCGCGACCAATCCGGCCGAATTTTTCGCCGTGGCCACGGAAACTTTTTTCGAGAACCCGGGGCAGCTGAAGAAGAAGCACCCGCAGCTCTACGGCCAGCTGGAAGGCTACTATCGGCAGGACCCCGCCGGGTGGCCGGGCGGGAACGAGTGAAGGCGGCGGGGAGGGGGGCAATCCTTTCCTTTGCGGCTTGGCGGCTTGAGTGAGCGAACGCGAACGGGCGAGAGGCCGATCTTGATTCTAGTTGCCCAGGTTGTCCTGGCAGATGACAAGCTTCTGTTGTAGCTTTGCATTCAACTTGAGCGAAGTGCATAACCGGAAAACGTTTTACGGATAGCGGTTTTCCTTTTGCGTCGCGGTTTCTATGCGTTAAAGAAGGACGGGTTTTTCTTTCCTTCTCTTTGGATATTGATTTCGCTAAGGAGTGCCCATGAAGGCGAAAGATCTGGCGAAAAGGATCAAATCGAAGCAGCCGCCCACCGTGGTCGACGTAAGAAGCGGGTTCGAATTCAGGTCGGGGCACGTTCCGGGCGCCCTGCACGCCCCGACCTGGAGGATCGTGCTGCGC